>JBKEAX010000228.1:0-3892 GCA_047972825.1 Hyphomicrobiaceae bacterium
TCAGGCCGTTCAACGCGCGCATATCTGCGGGGAGAAGCATCGCCCTGTAGATATGCCACGGTAGTTTTGCTGTCGCCCCAACCCGACTCTGCAAGAAGAGCAGTCATGCGTTCAAGCCGCCGGGCGCGATCGGCAAACGCACCACGTCCCTCAATCTCCAGGTTCCGGTAATCGTGTAGTCCGTTTTCTGTATCACGGATCGAGATGGTTATGCGTTCCGCAGGTAAGAGGCCCCCCCCACGTTCCGGCCATTCGACGAGGCAAATGCCGTGCTGAAGTGTTTCTTCGAGCCCAAGTTCCATCAGTTCGTCAGGTTCGCCAAGTCGGTAAAGGTCGAAATGAGCAACCGTCATACGTGGCGTTTCATAGGTCTGCACAAGTGTAAATGTGGGGCTTGGTATCTCTTCAGCAGGATTTTCTGTTAAGGCGCGGATTACCGCACGCGCAAACGTTGTTTTGCCTGCACCCAGGTCGCCATTGAGCGCCAACAGGTCTCCTGGACGTAGGCTGGCCGCCACGATTTGGGCGAAGTAGCACAGCGCAGCCTCGTCGCGGTCCGTAAGCTGGAAAGAATAAATGGCGCGTTTCATGATTTTGATGTTGGCTGGGAAAGGGGGCAGCGTAGAGCCGGAGCAGCAGAGTGATGGTGTCGGCATTCCGCGTCAATAGTCTAGGGTCCGGACCCTAGCAGCCTGTTCAGCCGAAGTGTACGCGGTTCGGCGTGAAGAACACGGCGAGAAACAAAAGAAAATAGAGCGCGTGCGCGATCCCGTGAAACGTGAATGTGATCTGGCGCGGTGCTCAGGCGCCATCAGCGTTCGCCTGTCGCAATCTGCCCATGTTGTGCGTCACCTTCATCCAACGAAGCGTGTCCGAAGGCATCAGGAAAGCGCACGGTAATGCGTGTGCCTTGCCCCGCCTCAGAGCTGAGTGTGAGGCTGCCGCCATGCAGCTCGACGAGGTTGCGGGAAATGGATAAGCCGAGTCCAGCGCCGCGATGCAGTGAACCCTGGCTGCTGCTGACGAACCGGTCGAAAATCCTGTCTTGTTGCTCTGCGGGGATGCCGACGCCCTCATCGGCAATCTCGAATACCGTATCACCATCTTCATGCCAGCATGCGATGCGTACCGTGCCGCCCTTGTGCGAGAAGCCAACCGCATTGGAAAGCAGATTGTAGAGCACCTGCCGTACCCGCTGCTCGTCGGCGACAAACGTTTTCACGCCTTCCTCTATGGCGATGTCGATGGTCAATTCGGAGCGTGCGGCACGGTCTCTGATGGCTTTAATGGCAGCATCAATGACCTCGTCGACATTGAGTGTGTCGCGACGCAGTTCAAGCGCGCCGGCGTCAATCGTTGCAAGGTCGAGAATGTCGTCGATGATCGCCAGAAGCGTGCGAGAGGACGATGAAATATCATCGAGATATTCGCGCTGCTTGTCGTTGAGTGGGCCGATGTAGGCGCTAGTCAGCAGGTCGGAAAAACCGATGATGTTGGTAAGCGGTGTGCGAAGCTCGTAGGATACATGGCCGATGAACTGGTTTTTCAGCCGGTCGGCCACTTCCAGCGCTTCGTTACGTTCAACCAGGGCGCGCTCATAGCTCTTCGATACCGTCACATCGGCAAATGTCACCAGCGTTCCACCGTCGGGCAAAGGCGTGGTTGCGTAATCAATGACGCTCATGTTGCCGCGCACCAGCTGCCCGGCGCGTTGTTCGCGCGTATCCAGGTAGGAGGTCACCGCAACCCTGATGCCAGCCCAGGCGTCAACCTCGTCGTTGACATTCGCCACGTCTGCAATGATGGCGTCAATGAAGGGTTCCCTGTTGAGTTCGTCCCGTTCCAGTTTCCAAATGTTTGCAAAAGATGAATTGTGAAGCTTCAAGCGACCGTCGGTAGCAAACACTGCGACACCCTCTTTGAGGCTGTCGAGTGTTTCGCGTTGCACGTTGATGAGCGCATTGAAGCGGCTTTCAAGGGCTAATTTCTCCGTATCATCAGAGAACAGGAACGTCACGCCATCGTCGGGCTGCTGTTCGGCCCGGACGTGGATAATGCGCCCATCGGGAAGCAGCCACCAGTCCTCGAACTCTTCGCCGCTCGTATGGCTGGCAAGGGTTTTTTCTTTCCATTCGCGATAGTTTGCAGTCTCCGGCAGTACGCCGCGTTCGCGCAGTCGGTCCAGCATGCTGCTGGCCGTAGGATGTGAACTGAGCCAGTCCTCATCAATCGGCCATAGCTTTGTAAAAGCCTGATTGAAGAACTTCAACCGCAGGTCCTTGCCGAACATCGCAACGCCGGTCGCGACATGATTGAGCGTGCGGTCATAGGCGTTGATGCGCCGTTCCAGTTCGCCTTCGGCAGTTGCAATGGCAGCGACGTCCATGGCCGCGCCGATAATCGTGTTGCCCAGCGGCAGCATGATCACGTCGTGCGCCTTGCGCTCTGCGCCAACAACGATCTGCATGCGTTGGCGGAACTCTTCGCCCATGGCAATCGATTTCAATGCGCACTGCCTCTCGCGTGAATCGAGCAGTTCGATCTGGCGCGCTAGGACCTCATCTTCGCTTTCTGTTTCCACGGCATCGAGATAAGCCTTGTTGACCCAGGTAATGCGGCCGTCCTGTGTCTTGAGCCAGACGGGCATGGGCACGGCATTAAGCAAAGCGCGCATCGCGCGAATGTCGCGTGCGAGCCACTGGTGCTGATCGATAATCCGCGCCAGTTCACGCTTGTATCCGGCCACTTCGCTCAAGCGGAGAATCGCGCGTCCACTGGTTGCGCGGCCCTCAGCCTCGACATGGTCGCCAGCTGTCGTGCGCACGATGATGTTAAAGGACGTGCCCTTCTGGAACAGGAGGTCGAGACTTTCCTTCAGCTTTTCGGCAGATCGTTTGTCGAGCCAATGTCCGAAGCGCAGAACGTCCTCGCGCAGGCTGGGCAGGCCGGCGACGTTGGCAAGTGTGTAGGCCACGATACGTGCGGGTTGTTCATTGTCCCAATAGAGCAGGATCTGCGGCTCGGCCCTGATGATCGATTCCGCCATGGCGAGGCTGCGGCGCAGTTCTGCGTTCTCGTTGCGCGCACGCTTGGAAAGGAGGCGGGCAAGCCGCACGGATCGCCACACCAGCAGGCTGACCAGTAATGCAGCAATCGAAATACCGCCGATCAGAAGGAGCTGTTGAACCTCCAACCCGATTGAAATTGATGAGGCATCATTGCCGGTAACGGCAATGGTCAGAGACGTAACAATAGCAAGGCTCGCCAGCAGCAGCATGACGAGTTCGTTGCGGGCATTGCGAGCCCGTGATTTGAGAACGAAAGACCGCATCGCGTTCCCGATAACATGGCGTGCAAACAAAACCAGCCGCCGCCAAGCGCCGACGCTGAGTGCCGGCAGGTTTAATAGCCCATGCAACGCGAACAAGTGGAAGGCCGATAGAATCGCCGTCGCGAGGATGCGGACGAATCACATGCAAGTATGCGGTGCCGGAGTAGGAGTTGGCCAGAGCCAGCACACGCGATTGAGAGCCTTTTGCATGTTTATGCAACATCTGGATGCGACGTGCGGATCCAGGACTGGCTGGTGCCAGTCCCGCAATAGCTGAACAATGAAGCTAGTGCGGCGTCGCGCCTTAGGGTCCGGACCCTAAACAATAAACGGAGCGGCCATGGGCCGCTCCGCGATCACATATCAGACTATCTGTGCAGTGCGCACGTTGGCTCAATAGCGATAGTGCTCGGGTTTATTGGGGCCTTCCTGAGTTACGCAGATGTAGGAAGCCTGTTCAGGTGAAAGCTCTGTCAGGTTTGCCCCGATCTTCTTCAGGTGCAAGCGTGCCACCTTCTCGTCGAGGTGTTTGGGCAGTGTTGTGACCTTATCGACCGTGTA
>JBKEAX010000238.1:0-3066 GCA_047972825.1 Hyphomicrobiaceae bacterium
GCTCAGAATTCACACCACCTATGACGCTGGCAGTCCCCCACATGTAGAAAATGTTATCTGTTGATTCGAGATTGATTTGCCCAATCGAGCCGCCAGCGAATTCAACGTAATCGCCGGCAAAGAACAAATCCGTAATTGTACCACCATTTATAAATGCAAAATCAGAATTGCTGCCTTGATTCAACGACCCGATCGTTCCGCCCGACATGACAAAAGTATCCCGGCCGCTATTCTGAAAGACCCCGCCGGTTACAAAGCCAGCGGAAATTTCCATGCGGTCTGTGCCAGAGCCTTGGTCAATTGCACCTGCTGTGCCACCGCTCATGACCAGCAAATCATTGTAGGAGCCCTGATCGACTGCAACGACAACGCCGCCCAGCACATAAAACTCGGCGTTGCCGGATCCCATCGGCACAGTTCCGACTGGACCGCTGAGCACGGTCACCGAATCGCCACCACCTGCTGTATCAAGATTTTCATTTGCGCCAGGATTGCATACGACTGTATTGGCAGAATTGTCATAAGGGCCTGTGGGCGTGCACGCCGCCTGCGCCGGGCCAGTTGCGGACACCACCGCCAACAGGTGCGCCATCACCCCGATTGCAAGGACCATGCGGGCTGTTGGCCTCAGCCCCACGGGCGGGACTAGAGCGAAACTTCTGCGCACGATAACCACCTCATATGGTTAGCCAGCACCGTGATTAATTCACGATATACTGCGGCACATTAAAACGTGTACGGTGATTCGCCCCCGTGTACAGTGCGCGAGCCACAGGTTTCACGGCAAAACTCTTTTGTCGAAGTAATGGGAAATATTTGACAAATCAGAGAGTTGCGCAGGCACGCGTTTAGCCAGTACGGTGCGTGTGGTGCTCGGTGTTATGGGACACCCTGAAAATGCACGAACAACAGGTGCCAAAACTCCAGCTGGATAAGCCCCTCATGAGCCTCATCTGCTGTGGGCATATTCGCGCTTACGAAGGCCCAAATTCAGGGCTGAATCACGCCTTTTGTCGGAGATCGGGTTTCCTTGACACCCTAATTGACCACAACTATGGTGCGCCGCGTTCGACCCTCCCAGGAGGGCCGAACTCCTAGGTTTTTGGGCTTGACCTAAATGGCGAATTCCAAGGATGGACAAGACCAGGACCGGGGACAGCTCAGCCCTCAGGACAAGGCTTTATTCGAGCGCCGCATTTTCGACCTCGACAAGAAGCTCGGAAAGGCACGCACCGAAAGGGCTGCCAGAACCAGAGGGCAAGACGGCTCCGCCACGCGCGGGCAAGGTATGGCCCAGGGCCTGAAAATGGGCTCGGAACTTGTCGGTGCCATTATCGTGGGTGCCGCGATAGGTTACGGGTTCGACACGCTTCTTGGGACGAAGCCCTGGCTGTCGCTATTGTTTTTCTTGTTGGGCTTCGCCGCCGGTGTGCTCAACGTAGTGCGTGGATACAATCGGCTTCAAACCGATATCACACGCCAAACCGGCGGCAACATCGGCAAGGATCTGCCGGACGGTGATGACGATTGACAACCTTGGGGGTTGAACGTGGCAGCTGAATCTCATGGCGGTGGCGGCGGTATGCCGGATCCGATTCACCAGTTCGAGATCAAAAGGCTTATTCCAATAGAAATGTTTGGCTTTGATGCCACATTCACCAACTCGGCATTGTTCATGCTGCTGGCGGTTGTGGTGGTATCAGCCTTCCTGATCTTCTCCATGAGGGGCCGCTCGCTTGTGCCCACTCGCATGCAATCGCTTTCAGAAGTGATGTACGAGTTCGTCGCTGGCATGATGCGCGACACCATGGGGCAAGGCCATGACGACGGACACGGACATGGCCACGACCAAGGCTACATGAAGTTCTTCCCGCTGGTCTTCACGATCTTCATGTTCATCCTGGCGCTCAACATGTTCGGTATGATTCCAGGCTTCTTCACCTCGACCAGCCATCTGGCGGTGACGGCCGGCCTGGCGCTGCTGGTGTTCGTGACCGTTTTGATCCTGGGTTTCACCAAGAACGGCATGGGCTTTTTCAAGTTGTTCGTGCCCTCCGGCGTGCCCATAGTGATATTGCCGCTCGTTGTCGCAATCGAGATCATCTCGTTCCTGTCGCGCCCCGTCAGTCATTCCGTTCGTTTGTTTGCGAACATGCTGGCAGGCCACATCACCTTGAAGGTCTTCGCCGGCTTCATCATCATGCTGCTTAGTGCCGGCGGCGCCTACGGCATCCTTTCCATCCTGCCGCTCGCCATGGCGACGGCGATGACCGCGTTGGAATTCCTGGTCGCATTCCTGCAGGCCTATGTGTTTGCAATTTTGACCTGCATGTACCTCAACGACGCGCTGCACCCAGGACACTGAGCCGCTGCGCAACCTCACGAATTGAAACCTCTAAAACCCATCCAAACCGTCAAGGAGAACAACAATGGATCCAGCTTCCGCCAAGATGATCGGCGCCGGTCTTGCAGCTATCGGCACGGGCGCCGCAGCCATCGGCGTTGGCAACCTGTTCGGCCAGTTCCTGCAGGGCGCACTGCGCAACCCGTCAGCTGCTGACGGCCAGTTCGGCCGGCTGATCTTCGGCTTCGCGGTGACGGAAGCGCTTGGCATCTTCGCGCTGCTCATCGCGTTCCTGCTTCTGTTCACCTGATCTTATCGATCCGTAATGAATGCGGCACGGAGCGGGTTCCTACGCCCGCCCGTGCGGCTCTCTTGCAAGCCAACGCATAATCCTGAACCGGTGGGCTCATGGCCGAACAGAACACTGCGCAGCACAACAATGCGCAACCTCACAACACCGAAGTCGGGGTGATCGACGCACCGCCGCATCCCAAGGCGTTCCCGCCGCTCGATCCCAACCACTTCGCGCCCCAGATTATCTGGCTCGCCATCACGTTTGCGCTGCTTTATGCGCTGATGTCACGTGTTGCGCTGCCACGCATCGGCGAGGTGATCGAGGAACGTCGCGACCGCATCCAGCGGGACATCGACGCGGCCGAAGCCCTGAAAGGCGAAACGGAGCGTGCGATCAGCGACTATGAGCAATCACTCGCGGAAGCACG
>JBKEAX010000239.1:0-2307 GCA_047972825.1 Hyphomicrobiaceae bacterium
TTCATGGCGCAAAGTTTCGCGCGGGGCGAGAGCGCGGCCTGGGCGCCGTTCGTATTTTCCGGGCATGCGCAGATCGCGGACCCGCAGTCGTTGTTGTTTTCGCCCCCGTTCGTGGCGCTGGCGGCAGTCACTTCCAACCCAGGGTCCTGGGCCGCGGATGTAACGCTGTTTCTCACCGTTCTGGCCGGAATGCTGGCCATTGCGGTGTGGTTTCGCGACCAGGGATGGCATTGGGCAGGAGCCGTCCTGTCAGCCATCGCTTTTGGCTTTGGTTCATCCATGGCGTGGCGCATCCAGCATGTCGGGCAAGTTGCGAGCCTTGTACTCCTGGCGATCGTTTTGCTGTTTTTATCCCGCGCGCTGCAAAGGTCGTCCTGGGCCTACGGGTTGGCCGCGGGGACCTCTGCTGCCTTTCTCGTGTTGGGACGAGACCAGGTTGCGCTTTTATCCGTCTATTTTTTATTGGCCTATGTGATCGCACATTGGCTGGGCCTGACCGCGACGGCACATGAACGCTTCAATAAAGCCCAGCGCTTTCACCGCAGCTTGTTGCCGCTCTTTTTTGGCGGCGTCGCGGGCGTGGCTCTCATCGCCATACCGGTCCTGATGACCCTTTTCGCTGCGGAATCCTCAAACAGGCCGGAGATAGATGTCATAGGTGCCGGCAAGGGATCGCTACATCCAGCCCTATTCATCACCGCATTTGCACCTGATGTTTTCGGTTCATCCGGCCGTATGGAGGATTATTGGGGCCCTCCCAGTTTTGCATGGCCAGACACCGGCCTGTTCATCGCGCAGAACATGGGGCAGCTTTACATGGGCGCCATTCCAGCCCTGCTACTGCTAGCGGGCATTTTTTCAGGCGTACTTTGGCGCCGCGAAATCCGCTTCTTCCTGCTCTCCTGGTTGGCAATGATCATCTATGCGCTCGGCTGGTATACGCCGGTGTTTGGATGGATGCACCGATGGCTTCCAGGCGTGGATTTTTATCGCAGACCTGCCGACGCAACATTCCTGATCGGGTTTCTTGGGGCCGTGCTTGCAGGGTACGTCGCACACCGGTTGTTTTCTGAACCGCAATGGAAGTTGCGGTGGCGTGAGACCATATTCACGGCGATTATTGTGGCTGCCGCTTTTCTTGCCGCCGCGCTGCTGGCTTTTCAGTTTGGTCGGTTGAGTATGGCAATAGCGCCCTGGACAATTGCAGTTGCGCTTGTGACTTGCGGCGCCATTGTACTTGTTGTGGCCCGTCGCCTAAGCCATTCCCAGCCATTGCTTGCGGTACTCATGGTCATCGGTTTTACGGTTGGTGACCTTGCCTGGAGTAATGGCCCTGGTGGTGCGACGGCTCTACCACCCCAACACTACAGCGTGCTGGAACCCAGCCTGCCGGATGAAACCATCGCGTTTCTAAAGGACAAGCTCAACGAAACCAGGAGCGGCACGCGGCGTGACCGGGTGGAAATGATTGGTCTGGGTTTCCACTGGCCAAACGCCGCGCTGACGCACCGACTGGAATCGACGCTGGGCTACAACCCGGTCCGTTCCGCGCTCTATGTTGGCGCCGTGGGTGCGGGGGACACCGCGGGCAGCCCTGCAGACCGCAAATTCACACCGCTCTTTCCATCCTACCGTTCCCCTCTGGCGAACCTTCTTGGGCTGAGGTTCATTGCCGCTGGCGCGCCGATAGAGACCATAGACAAGTCACTTCCGCCTGGCTCGTTCAAGCTCATCGGCCAAACTGACAAGGCCTGGATCTATGAGAACCCAGATGCCCTGCCCCGCGTGCTCTACGCCCCCCAAGCCAAGCACGCCGATTTCGACAGCCTGATCAAGAATGGCGGAATGGATTTCGACTTTACGCAAGTTGTGTTGATCGAGGACGAGGCCACACAGAAGACTGAAGACAAGCGTCCAGGCAAGGTGCGCATCGTTTCGATGACCAACACAAAAATCCAAATCGAGGCGGACGGACCTGATGGTGGCTATGTCGTATTGAATGATATTTGGCACCCATGGTGGCGAGCATCGGTCGATGACGTGCCAGCACCGATCCTGAGAGCCAATGTGCTGTTTCGCGCAGTGCGTGTGCCTCCAGGCCGCCACGTTGTAAGGTTTTCGTTCAGACCCGTCAGTGGCGCACTTAGATCTCTTGATGAGCGCCTGGGCCTGGGAGGCACCTGAGAAAAAAACCGGTAGCCATGTGAGGTTCTTTACCGTTGCAGATATTACGCGTTTATTTGCGTGCCGTAGCCCTGTTGGTGCCGGAACGCCGTCTTGCCGTGTTGCTGGCGCTATCATCCATGG
>JBKEAX010000256.1:0-13061 GCA_047972825.1 Hyphomicrobiaceae bacterium
CACACGCAGGCGCCACCGCATTCAGCTTTTACCGGCAATGCATGGGCACGCATGAGGTCGACGAGGTGCAGTCCGGCAATCGCCTCATGCAGCTGTTTTGGCGCCCCGATCGTGCGGATAAAGACCTGCAGGACGGCTTCTTCCGAGGCTGACGCCCGATCGGCTGGCAGTGTGTGTGGCAGAGCTGTAGGCATCGCACGTTCCCTTGATGGCGCGACGCACAATAGTAGAAAAATATACTCTTAGATAGGTCGCAATACAAATATGTAGGAATTTTATTCCTGATATATGATTTGAAGGAAATTTTATTGTCTTTCCTGTTTTTCTTGGTTTCGCGCTTTCGCAATGGCGCTTGCCTACGAGAATTCGTACATGCTGATCATTAGCTCTCCAACATGCGCGCGGCAGAGATTCTGGCGCTGGTTAGATGATGGTGAGGAGGCAATTGCCGTCAGCTGGTCCGGTAATTTCGCCGATGTGCGCAATGGCGAGGCCTGCGCTCTTAAAACTCTCCAAACATCCCTTTAGAGAATTGGCTGGAACACCGGCCAACAGACCGCCGGAGGTTTGCGGATCGAACAGGATTGCACAATCGGCGTCGTCAAGATCCGCTGATTCGGCGACACTCTGTGAGAGACGAAGGTTCTCCGGCAGCAGGGTTGATGAGATGCCATCGTTTGCAAGGGCACGAACCGTCGGGTAAAGCGGGACGCAGGCCATATCGATGCGAGCAGTTGCATTCGATGCAACAAGCATCTCGATAAGGTGTCCGCCAAGGCCGAACCCAGTGACATCAGTAATAGCGGTGCTCCCGTGCCGAGCCAAGATACCTGCGGCCTCTGCATTGGAACGGCGCATACCATCGAGAGCCGCGGCGATTGCGCGACCTTTCGCCTTCGACCGCATCAGGGCCGCAAAAAGGATCCCCGTACCGATCGGCTTCGTCAGGACGAGGGCGTCGCCGCGTAGCAGCCCAGATTTCAGCAGCGGCCGTTTCGCTTCGCCCGAAACAAAAAAACCAGCGGCAAGTTCAGCGCCCTCACTCGTATGGCCACCTGAGATCACGACGCCGTCTTTCGCGAGTGCTGCACGTGCACCTGCGAGAAGCTGCACCAGGTCTTCTTCGATGCGCCTTGGCGTTGCATGGGTAAGAACAATGTTTGCAAGTGCATGCGTCGGGTTGCCGCCCATGGCGAAGATATCGCTCGTTGCATGAACGGCAGCAATTTCGCCGAAGAGATAGGGTTCAGGCCAGAACGCCCGGAAGAAGTCTATTGTTTCGAGACGTGTCGTGCCATCCACCTGCTCGAACATGGCCGCATCGTCCCGCGCGACATTGCCATTACCTGTCCGGTCGAGCGCAGTTGCCAACGTTACAGGCCCCACCTTGGCGGCGCAGCCTGCACAACGCATGTCTTCGGACTCCGGCATGGTAACGTTCTGCATGGCACTCAAGTCATGAAACATTGCCATGAACTTGCGGTCGATGCGGTCCTTCCACCGCCATACCCAACGGCCGCTTACTGCAACGCCATTTCGTGCAGCGATGGCATTTGCACCACCAGTTGAAAGCAGGGTGAGGAATGTCTTCTGTGGCACAAACGGTTGCGCGTGTTTATCTTGTGCACGCAAGCGAAGATTTTCTGTCAGAGGCGGCCCCTGACGCACGGCGAAAACGCCGGCCTTCTCGCGCCGGTGCTCTAAAACAGTCGCGCAATCGCCAACAGCAAACACATCATCGTCGTCGAGCACTTGAAGAGTTGGCCTAACGGCGAGGAAGCCGCGCTCATCGACCGGCAGGTTCGACGTCTTGAACCAGGTAGCGGGACGCGCGTTGGTCGCTAAAAGCGTGGCGTCGGCTGAAATGGTTTTACCATCGTCGAGCTTTACGCCCACTGCATCCATCGCAACGACGCGCTGGTTCTCGACCAGTTTGACATTCTGACGTTGCAACTCTCGATAAGCAAGGCGACGCGCCATACCGTTGTGCGTGGGAAGCAAAGGTCCTGCACCAACCAGCGAAAAGGAAAATTGATCGCCATCCAAGCCGTGCTTTCCGGCTGTGCTACGAAGCCGATGCCGCATCGCCAATACCAGCTCAAAGCCGGCGGCACCTGCACCAACCACGGCGAAGCTCCGCGGGCCTTCCGGTTTCAAGGCGCGCTGCTCCAGCGCTTGCCACTTTGCTGCAAATGCGGAGACGGGTTTGACAGCCAGCGCATACTCCCGGGCACCGGATATCTCATCAATCCGAGGCGTAATGCCGATGTCGATGGAAAGCAGATCATAGCCCAGTGCCGCGCGGCCTGCGATTTCCACATGTTGGTTCACGCGATCGACGCCTGTTACCTCGCCTTGAATGACGCGGCACCCCGCCCAAGTTGCCAGGCGAATTATATCGATATGAACGTCGTCGTAACCGTAGTGACCCGCGACGTATCCTGGCAGCATCCCCGAATAGGGCGCTTCGATTTCCTTCGCGACGACGGTCATTACGACGCCAGGTTCCGGCCGCAAGCCGAATTCGCGAATTACGGTGACATGCGAATGCCCGCCTCCAACAAGGACGATGTGTTTGAAGGGCGGGGTGACGATCATGTGGTGTCACCTTCGCTGCAACCTGGAAAGTCTGCATCGTTCATCCAGCCTAAGTAGGCCGGCACGACGTCATCCCCAGTGATGAGTTCCGCCAGGGCGTTCTCAGTGGCCGGCCTGACGATCATCATCCATCCTCTGCCGTAGCCATCCTCGACAAGAAGTGCGGGGCGCTCAATAGCAGCCTCGTTGACCTCGATGACAACCCCGTCAAATGCGATGCGCGCAGGACCGACCCATTTGCTGCTTTCTATGGTAGCGCACGACTTGCCAGCTTCAACGTCGCGGCCAACACGCTTGGGCGTGAAAGCAAAAATGCGACGATCAGCCATTGCGGGACCTATCACCGTCATGCCGCAACGGATCAGCTCGCTATCAATCGGTTCGTACCACATGTGGTTTGCGACGTCGTAGTGGAGATGCGAAGGAAACGGGCACCCTCGAACATAAACGATGCTGCTCATTGCTATTGGGTCCGGTTCCTGGCTGACTGTGGGCTTAACAGTGCGAACGTCTCATGTGGAGACAGCTCCGAAGGTACAATCGTCTAAAGCAGGTTCGGCCGAAGTGTACGCGGTTCGGCGTCAAGAACGTGCTCTAAATAAAAGAAAACAGAGCGCGTGCGCGATTCCGTGAAACGTGAACGCGACCTAGAACTCAACAACGGGCATCTCCTCGATTTCCTGATCGAGCATGGCGAGAAAGGGGGAACCGAATTCCTCCTCGTACCAGTGCTCGAATGTTAGCATCGCATTTCGCACATCCTGGCCGGTCTGACCGGCTTGTGAAACCCTCTGCTCCATTGCGCTCCATATTGATCGGGCGACATTCTCCCAGGCTTCCACGACACGAACGCGGTCCTGGTTTTCACCAACCCATCCAAAAATGGACCTTAGAGATGCCGCTTGTCGTGCAACTGCGTCTTCTTCGTTCTCAGAGCCTTGTGCGGCTATGGTCATCCGTTCAGCCAGATGGACACGGCGGAAGGCGAATTGCCGCTCGCGCTCATGCCGTGTGACCTCGCTTGCAATATTGCGCCGGAATGCCACCTCCGCGCGCTGTGCGTCGAGCGCCACGCTTTCCAGGTCCGTTATGAATGGATGCGTTGTCATCGCCGGACTCCTTGTGAGGGTTGGCGGAGGAGGCAGGAGTCGAACCCACCAAGAGCCGTCTCGCGACCCTCCCCGGATTTGAAGTCCGGCCGCCCCACCGGGGACGCTTCTCCTCCCGTTGCCGGCGCAGCCCCTTGGGGCAGCTCCGGCTTGGAAAACAAATCAGATTTATGCGGATTGATGCGCCGTATGTCGCCGCGCCGCATCGTCAGACCCTGGCGATCGAAGAATTCAAGGATTTGAATCGCCACCTTACGGCCATTGTTGAGACGGTCCCGAAACTCGATGACCGAGAACTCACCAGCTTCTGACCGCGCAGCCAGATCTCGCGCGATATCTGCAAGCTCTATGACCGTGTCTGCCAGAAAGAAATGATCCTGCGCAATTTCGTCGGCATCACCACGGCGGGCGGCAAGCTTGAAAATGCGACGTACAAACGGTTCGTCGATCTGCTGAAGCTTTGCGATGTCGCGCACACGGGGCGGCCTGAATCTCACGCTACCGCCAAGCAGCGGCTGAATGTTCGACCAGACTAGTTCGTCCTCGTCGCTGAGGCGTACCTCATGCCGGGGCAGGCGAACCCACGAGCGATCAATTGCGACAAGTCCATCAATCACCATACGCGCAAGGGCTTCGGCAAAGGCGGGAGCAGGCAGGCGGGGCTCAAGTGCATACCGCAGACGTTCCAGTCCTAATCCGGGCTGGTCTGGCTTGACCTCGTGGAAGTTGGCAAGGCGGGTCACGGCATCTGCGGTATAGCTCTCCCAGGTTTTGGGAAGTAGCGCGGCACGTTCCCCTCCACGCTCCAGAACAACGAGCCCCAGGTTTCGGCTTGCACGGTTAGCTGCTTCACGCGCCAGTGCCCGATCCCGGTACCATTGATCGAGATTGACGAAGCCGCGTTTGCTCGCAAGCATTTGGCGCAAGGCTTCATCCGCGTTACCGCAGGCAAGAATGTCGAGTTCCCTGTATCGCGCGGGAGATCTGCGCTGCCGCTCGGGTGGATGCAGATCCAGGATCGTGCCGCCTCCCATGGTGCGCGTGGCAGATGTATCGCGAAGCACGATGCGATCACCGGCAGCCAGGGCCGCTGGCCGATCAAGCGCGATCTGGACATACCCCGTCTCGCCAGGCCCGATACCTGCGTCGGACAGGGGTAGAAGTTTTGCATCGAACTCGGCGGAGGCGTGGTGGAGCTTTACCGGCACCCATGCGCTGATGCGCTTCTTTTCCGTAGCAAGGAGACGAACCTGGGCATCGAACCGCTTCACCGGCGCGTGCAGGGAACTATCGAGGACAACGTCGCCGCGATGCACGCTGTCAACGGAAATGTCCCGACCCGTCAACGCAAGAGCACAACGCTGTCCGGCAAGAGCGCGATCAGCGGGACGGTTCTGTGCGTGCAACGATCGAACGCGCGCCTCCAGACCTTGCGGCGAGACGGTGAGATGATCCCCAGGCGTGACCGCCCCCGAGAGAGCCGTGCCCGTAACAACAGTGCCGGTGCCTGAAAGCGTGAAGACGCGATCAATCGCAAGCCGGAACCGGGCATCGCTCGCGCGCGCCTTGGTTGCAGCAGCAGCCTTATCGAGCACCGCTAATAGCGCGTCAATTCCACGTTTGGTGGCGGACGAGACCGACACGACTGGAGCTGAAGCAAGCGCTGTGGCCGCTAGCAGCGCTTGAATTTCGCCGACAGTTTCGGCAATGCGCTGTTCTGAGACGAGATCGCATTTCGTCAAAGCAACGGCACCACGATCGATACCGAGCAGCTCGATTATCGCAAGGTGCTCGCGCGTTTGCGGCATAACGCCGTCGTCAGCCGCTATGACCAGGAGTGCGAAATCGATTCCGGTGGCCCCCGCCAGCATCGTATGCACGAGCCGTTCATGGCCCGGAACGTCAATGAATCCAATAGTTGTACCGTCAGGACGCGGCAGGTAGGCGAAACCCAGCTCAATGGTGATACCACGCGCTTTTTCCTCCTTGAGACGATCCGTATCGACGCCGGTCAGCGCGGCAACGAGGCTCGTCTTGCCGTGATCGATATGACCTGCCGTACCAATGATCATGGTGCTTGGCCCACCGATGCCGCAACAGCGAGTTTATTGAGCTGGTCCACGAAACCCTTCTCATCATCAAGACAACGCAGATCGAGAATGAACGCCCCCCTCTCGATGCGACCGATAACCGGAACAGGTAGTGAGCGGAAACTTGAAGCGAGCATATCGAGGCGACGCCCGCTCTCCCTTCGGTCGACAGGCTCTACAGCGATGCCGGCGCTGGCGATGGTTTCCAGGGGCAGAGAGCCTGAGCCAATCTGACTCGCCAGAGCGCTCACCGATACGAACCAGGAGCTGCCTAGACGCTCACCCAGCAAAATCGCTAGTCGACCAGCCTGTAATCCAATTTCTGCTACCGGACGGGTCAGGAAGCGCAACGTCGGCAAAAGGTCTGGAAGACGATCTGGATCGCGGTAAAGCTTCAGCGTTGCTTCGAGCGCCGCAAGACGGATCTTGTCGAGACGAACAGCACGTTTGATCGGGTTCCTGGCACAGGCCGAAACAAGGTCCTTTCGGCCGATGATGAAGCCGGCTTGCGGACCGCCAAGCAGTTTATCGCCTGAAAAGGTAACTATGTCGGCACCATCGTTGATGGCGTCACGAACCGTGCGCTCGCGGCGCAACCCATAGTGTGTCAGGTCAACGAGTGTGCCCGAGCCAAGGTCATCGACTACCGGGATGGCTTTTTCGCGGCCAAGTTCTACAAGTGCGCCGGTGCCAACCTCTTTGGTGAACCCCTGAACAAGGTAGTTTGAAGTGTGTACCTTGAGCAGCAGTGCGGTGCTGGCGGTAATGCTACCGGCATAATCCTTCATGTGCGTGCGGTTGGTGGTGCCGGTCTCGACAAGCTTCGTTCCGGCGCTGGACATTATATCGGGCATGCGGAACGCGCCGCCGATTTCGATCAACTCGCCACGAGAGACAATGGTTTCGCGCCCCAGTGCCAGAGTGTTGAGAACGAGCAGAACGGCAGCTGCATTGTTATTGACGACAATGGCATCTTCCGCGCCAGTCAACTCGCAGACAAGATCACGCAGGGCATTGTCGCGTTCGCCGCGCTTGCCCGTCTCGATATCGAATTCGAGAGCCGCCGGGTACCGCATTGCCGTATCGGCTGCTGCCACCGCTTCGTCGGCCAGGACAGCGCGACCAAGATTGGTGTGCAGCACCGTCCCGGTAAGATTGAAGACGCGGCGCAGGCGGGGGGCGCCCTGACGCTCTAGCGCTTCGAATGCTGCGCACGCCATGCGCGCGGCCGTCTCCTCCCGCGTATGCTGGAAGGAGGTCGTGCCATTCCTTGCCAGTTGCCGCATGTCATCGATGGCAGTTCGCACGGCGGCAACGGTTGCAGTGTGTCCAAACCGGGCGACTGCAAGCTGGCCAGCTTCTGCGCGCAGGACTTCGTCCACCGAAGGGATTGGAACGTTGGGCTTCGTCATGGCCCCGACACTCGCTCAGTAACCAAGCAGGAATGGATTGGCAGACGCGCGGCCCCAGCCTTCGCGACCAAGCACCAGATCGAGCGCCAGCGAGGCCACGTCATCTGCGACCGGATCAAGCGCGGCATCCTTGTAGTGGTGCAGGATCTTTACATAGGACTGGCAGTTCTCGCAGGTCTCGCCCATGATGAGCGGGTTGCCACCGTCGATGGAGTGATAACTGATGCCTTTTTCGGCGTCGCATGTGAGGCAACGCACACGCACGACATGCCAATTCGTCTGGCAGATCGAGCAGGTACAGAACCGCGTGCCAACGCATCCGTCCCAACCGACAACCATACTGGACACAGGCGCACTTCCACATGCGGGACATGCGCCCGGCGCAATTGGCGCAAGCGTCGAGACGTCGAGGCGCACAGCAAGCCGCGCGAAATGAACCTGCAGAGCTGCGGCGGCGAGGACGTGCTCTGCGATTGCTACTTCCGGCACTTCGTCGAGCAACACGGCGCGCATCATGGTTTGGCGTTCGCCGGGCGAAACACTGCCAACTTTCTCGACAGCTTTACGGGAAACATCCGTCAGTGTGGCCGCGTCAAGAAAACCGGCCATTTTCACGAATGCCGTATCTGCGACCTCATCGAGATCAACCTGCATGAACGAGATGGGAGGCATCGCATGTTCGCGCGCCGTGAGCAGTTTATCGGGCGAAGGCAGCTTAACGGGTGCCAGCTCTGCCTGGACGTCGTGTTGAGCGCGAGTCAGCGCCGCCAGGAACTCCAGGTAACCCTGCAAGTCATGCCCTGGCGCCAGCGTCGCCAATCGCTCCGAGCGCTTGAGGAACAACTGCGATGGATCAGGAAGTATGGCAAACGGAGGATTGGCAACTTCTCCGATGTCCATGGGTGCGGCGGGCACTACGCCCTCCGGCAGCTTGGTTGAACCGCCACGCGGCATCGAAACCTCTTTGTTCATGCTCAGTTTTGCGAATGAAGCGCATTTGGAATGCGCGCGAAAATTGGTGCGATCTCCTGCAACAGTGACAACTTCAGAAAGTTGCATGGGGCAGAGCAAACCCGCCCCACGAGTGGTTTATTTTGCCCCGCTGGAAGCCTGCCGATCAGCGTGCTTCTCATCCTCGAACTCTTCGCGCAGCCAGATGCGGTGGTGTCGCCAACCCCAGCCGCCGGTTACAGTTCCCTTGGTCATGGCGCTGACGGTGCCCTTGACCCAGAAAGCTGCATAAACGTGCGTGATCCACACGCAGATGGCGACGACAGCGGCAACGGAGTGAACAAGAACTGCGACCCTTTTCTGTTCGACACTGAAGTGCAATCCAAGCCGCGCCTGTTCTGCATCCCATATGACGATGCCAGAAACGACAAGAACCGCGATGAGGATCGACATCGACCAGAACACGAGTTTCTGCCCGGCGTTGTATTTGCCCAATTCCGGCAACTCTTCCTCGTGGCCAGTCAGGACGGCCCGGATTTTCATCAGCCAAACGTTGTCAACACGCCTCCACAAGTTGAGCTTCCAGAAACGGAAAAACAAACCAAGGAAACTGACGAACAATATGAGCCCGATCCATGGGTGGATTTCCCGGGTCAACTGACCGCCGCCGAACAGTCCGGTGAGGAAGAACAGGCTTGGGTGGAAGAGCGCCATCCCGCTTAACGCCAGCAGGATGAGGCTGATGGCCGTCACCCAGTGATTGAGCCGTGCGCCCGCCGTATAGCGGCGCACGGTCGTCACGGGCGAGGTGTGGTGTGTGCTCGCCACTAGACTTTCTCCTTCAGTTTGGTTGCGTTTGCCTCGTCTTCCTCGGTGACGCGGTTCGGGCCGGCAATGGCGTAATGAACGATGCCAAACAGCGCGGCTGCACCAATTGCGGCCATGCCTGCGTACTTGGTGACACCCTTCCAGGCCTCGACCAGTTGACTGATCTGTGGCTTGTCAGGCAGGCCGGAATAGAGCGAGGGCCTGTCGGCGTGCTGCAACACGTACATGACATGCGTGCCCTTGACGCCATCAGGATCGTAAAGTCCCGCATTGTCGTAACCCCGGCTCTTCAAGTCTTCGACCCGTTCGGCCGCAAGGGTTTTCATGTCTTCCTTGGTGCCGAACGTGATCGCCTTGGTGGGACAGGCCTTGGCGCAGGCCGGACCCTGACCAACCGCGACACGATCGGAACACAAGGTGCACTTATGCGCCTTGTTGTCGACTTGGGAGATTCTGGGAATGTCAAAGGGACAACCCTTCACACAATAGCCGCAGCCGATACAGTTCTCCGAGATGAAGTCCACGATGCCGTTCGCATATTGGACGATGGCACCTGGAGCCGGACAGGCCTTGAGACAGCCGGGATCCTCACAATGCATGCAGCCGTCCTTGCGGATGAGCCACTCGAAATTGCCTGTGTCGGGATTGTCCCACTCCGTGTAGCGCATCAACGTCCAGCTATCCGGACTGAGGTCCGCCGGGTTGTCATAGACGCCAACGCAATGACCCACTTCGTCTCGCAGGTCGTTCCACTCCATGCACGCCACCTGGCACGCCTTGCAGCCAATGCACTTGGAGATGTCGATCAGCTTTGCGACCTCGGCAACCGGTTTTGGCGCGGGCAAAGCCGACGTCGTTGCCGATCGCTTCTTGAGGTCGAATGCCTGTTGCAGTTCTGACATTGCAGCCTCCCTTAGCTCGTTGCCGGGCCGCTTTCCAGCGGCTCTATGTCAACCAGGAACGCCTTGTACTCGGGTGCCTGGGTGTTGGCGTCACCGACGAAGGGCGTCAATGTGTTGGCCGCGTAACCCTTTCTTGCGGCACCGACAAATCCCCAGTGGATAGGAACACCGACCGTATGCACGATCTTACCGTCACAAGTGAGCGGTTTGATGCGTTTGGTCACGACGGCCTTCGCCTTGATCGAGCCTCGGTTGGACGAAACCTTGACCCAGCCACCGTGTTTGATGCCCTTCTCCTTGGCGAGTTCCTCCGACAGCTCGACGAACTGCTCAGGCTGAATGATGGAGTTCAGCTTGTTGTTCTTTGTCCAGTAGTGGAAGTGCTCGGTCAGGCGATAGGTCGTTGCCACGTAGGGGAAGTCCTTCGTGGTTCCGAACACATCGAGATCACCCTTGTAAACGCGCGCAGCCGGGTTGCTCTGCATCTTTGGATGGAAAGCGTTGGCGACGGGCGATTCGAAAGGCTCGTAGTGTTCAGGGAATGGGCCCTCGGCCATGAACTTGCGGGCGAACAGTCGCGAGACGCCCTCCGGGTTCATAATGAAAGGACCGGTATTCTTGTCCGGTGTTATGGTGGGGCCATAGTCAGGTACGTCTGCACCCGTCCACTTGGCACCATCCCAGTAGACATACTTCTTGCGCTCACTCCAGGGCTTGCCGTTGGGATCGGCCGAGGCGCGATTGTAGAGGATGCGTCGATTGGCTGGCCAAGCAAACCCCCAGTTGCCGAAGACGTTCATTCCGGATGGGTCAGAGTTGTCACGGCGGGCCGAGGTGTTTCCCTTTTCAGTGAAGCTGCCCGTGTAGAGCCAGCAGGCCGACATGGTGGTTCCGTCGTCCTTCAGATGACCGAAGCTCGCCAACTGCTCGCCCGCCTTGGCAAGGATCTTTGTTGGATCCTTGGGATCGGAAATGTCAGCTAGCGCCCTGCCGTTCAGCTCCTTCAGGAGCTCGTCGGGAGTCGGGTTCTTTTCGTCCTGGTAGCTCCAGTCGGTGTTGAGGAATGCCTCCTTGGCGGTACCACCCTCCTTCACATAAAGGTCACGGAGTTTGGTAAACAGCTCAGCCAGGATCTCGATGTCGGTCTTGGCTTCACCTGGAGGCGTACCTGCCTTCCAATGCCACAGGAGAGTGCGGCTGGAGTTGGTCAGCGAACCTTCGTCCTCGGCAAAGCAAGTGGAAGGCAGCATGAACACTTCAGTCTGAATCTTGGCGGGATCGACGTCGTTGAACTCGCCATGATTCTCCCAGAACCGCGCCGTTTCCGTTTCAAGCGGGTCGATTGATACGAGATACTTGAGCTTCGACAAGGCCGCCTTCATTTTCGGCTTGTTTGGCACCGACCACAACGGATTGAAGCCCTGACATATGTAGCCGTTGGTTTTGCCCTGATGCATCAGATCGAACTGCAGCATCGTGTCGTAGACTCTGTCGATCTTGGGGAACCAGTCATAGCCATAGCTGTTGTCCGCGGTCGCGGCGGTGCCGTACATGGCTTTCATGAAGCTGACGTAGAACTTTTTATAGTTCTGCCAGTAGCTGACCTGGTTGGCCTGCAGCGGACGGAAATCCCGCTTCAGCATATAGGCATCAAGCGTAGGATCATCGTCCCTCGGCATAACGAGATAGCCGGGAATGAGATGCGCGAGAATACCAATATCGGTGTAACCCTGCACATTGGAGTGACCGCGCAGTGCGTTCACGCCGCCGCCTGGGATGCCGATGTTTCCACACAAGAGCTGGATCATCGCCATCGAGCGGATGTTCTGCGATCCATGGCTGTGCTGGGTCCATCCGAGTGCATACATTGACGTCATCGACCGGTCACCATTTGCGGTCGAGGCAATGTATTCGCACACCTTCAGGAACTTGTCCTTGGGCGAACCGCACACGCGCTCCACCATCTCTGGCGTATAGCGTGTGAAGTGCTTCTTCAGGAGCTGGTAGACACAGCGCGGATCCTGAAGTGTCGGGTCAGTTTTGGCAAAGCCATCTTCCCCCAGCTCATATTCCCAACCGCTACGGTCATAGTTGCGCTTATCGGGATTATAGCCAGAGAACAAACCCTCTTCGGGATCGAACTCGAATGTATCCTTCACCAAGATTGCCGCATTGGTGTAATTGCGAACGTAATCGTGGTGAATCTTATCATTCGACAGCAGGTAATTGATGACGCCGCCCAGGAAGGCGATGTCGGACCCTGACCGGATCGGACAATAGAAGTCAGAAACCGCTGCTGAGCGTGTGAAACGCGGGTCAACGACGATCAGCTTCGCACCATTGTGATGCTTGGCTTCCGTTACCCATTTGAAGCCGCACGGATGGGCTTCCGCGGCGTTGCCGCCCATAACTATAATGACATCAGCATTCTTGATGTCGGTCCAATTGTTGGTCATCGCACCACGACCGAAGCTCGGAGCCAAACTGGCCACCGTCGGAGAGTGTCAGATGCGTGCCTGATTTTCGATCTGCACCATGCCGAGGCTGCGGGCGAACTTGTAGGTCAGCCAGCCTGCCTCGTTGGAAGCCGCGCAACCGCCTAGCAAACCAATACTGGGCCAGCGATTAACGGTGACGCCATCCTGGTTCTTGACCTGGAAGTTTGCGTCGCGGTCTTCCTTCATGAGCTTGGCAATGCGCTCAATCGCAAAGTCCCAGCTCACCTTCTCGAATTTATCCGTTCCAGGTTTGCGGTACATCGGGTAATGCACACGCGTCTCGGAATGGATGAAATCAAGGACGCCAGCGCCCTTCGGGCATAACGTACCGCGGTTGATTGGATTGTCAGCGTCACCTTCGACGTGGAAGATTTCCGCCTTCTCCCCCTTGTTGACGTCGCCGCGGCTGTAAAGCAGCATCCCGCAGCTGACTGAACAATAAGGACAGGTATTGCGAGTCTCGGTCGCCTTGGCGAGCTTGAAGGGGCGCGCAGCCTGGGCCAGCGCAACCTCCGCTTCGCCGAAGCCGAATGCTCCGAGCGCCGTTCCCGCAACTCCCGCGCCTGTTCCCTTCAGGAACTGACGTCGTGAGAATTGGACGTTCATGAACTGTGTTCCTCCCTTGCAAAAACAACGAAGTTCTTGTCGGTCCTGACAAATTTTGGCTTTCGCA
>JBKEAX010000269.1:0-1987 GCA_047972825.1 Hyphomicrobiaceae bacterium
ATATCGTTCAACGTGACATAAATGGCATGGTCGCTGGCGGGCCATTTCAGCTTATATGTGAAGCCAGAAAGCGCAGCTTCGCGTTCAAGCGGTTTGGACATGTAGACGACGTCGCCAGTCATAGTAGCTACGCCACCGCCAGCCGCGCCCATTGTCGGAGCGCCTGCTGACTGCGACGCAGGCGTTCCGACGATGGGCGGGTGGTTGACCGGTTCCGTCGAAGGTCCAGCCTCAGTGGTGCCTTGCACAACATGTACCGCGCCTGATGCCCCTGCCGGAGCGGCACAACCGGAAATCGGCAAGTCCTGTTCGGCAGTGCTGCTCTTGCCAGCACCAGCTTCTGGTTCCAGCACCGCACCGCGCATCGCGGACGGTCGATAGGTCGTACAGCCCTTCAGGCCAAGCGTGTCTGCCTCAAGGTAGACCGCTTCGAAATCGGCAAACGACATATCTACAGGGACGTTGATCGTTTTTGATATCGCACCATCGACATGGCGCTGCAGGGCGGCCTGCATGGAAAGATGTGCGCCAGGTGGCATATCGGCAGCCCGAACGAAGCACTCAGGAAGTTCGGCATCTGCACCTGCACCGGAAACTCCATGCAGACGGCGGAACGTCGCATAGGCAAAGTCTTCCACGGTCACGTCACGCCGGGTGCCATCCGGGTCAAGCATATGGCGATGATAGCGCCAGTCGAAAACGGGTTCGATGCCACTCGAAACATTGCCAGCCAGTAGCGATGTCGTACCCGTGGGTGCGATGGACGTCAGGCAGCCATTGCGCAGGCCGTGTTTTTCAATCAGCCGCCTGGTCTTGCTGTCGAGGCCAGCAACCATAGGTGCGGCAAGGATCGCATCACGATCATAAAGCGGAAATGCCCCCTTCTTGGCGGCGAGTTTGGCGCTTGCACGATAAGCTGCCCGCTGTATCAATCGCATCCAGTGCTCAGCTCTGGCGCGCGCCACCTCACTGTCATAGCGCAGACCAAGAAAAACAAGCGCGTCGGCAAGTCCGGTAATACCAAGACCGATGCGGCGTTTGTCCTGTGCCTGTTGGCGCTGGGCGTCAAGCGGGTAGTGCGATATGTCGATGATGTTATCGAGGAAACGCACAGCCGTAGCCACACGCTTTTCAAGCCGCGCTTCATCAAGGCGGGCATCGGCCGTGAACGCGCCATTGACCAGAGCGGCAAGATTGATGGACCCCAACAGACACGCTCCGTAAGGCGGTAAAGGCTGCTCACCACAGGGATTGGTTGCACTGATCGTCTCGCAGTAGGAGAGGTTGTTGGCCGTGTTGATGCGATCGATGAAGATTACGCCAGGTTCAGCGTAATCGTAGGTCGCCTGCATCATGCGTTCCCACAGGCTGCGGGCGCGGATTGTACGGTAGACCTTGCCGTCAAAGATAAGGTCCCAGTCCCCATCGGATCTCACTGCGGCCAGGAACGCGTCACTTGCCAGAACTGACAGGTTGAAGTTCTCAAGATGTCCGGCTTCGGCCTTGGCAGCGATGAAAGTTTCAATGTCTGGATGATCGGCCCGCATGGTCGCCATCATCGCCCCACGCCGTGCACCAGCCGACATGATGGTGCGGCACATGGCGTCCCAGACCTCCATGAAACTGACCGGACCGGAAGCATCCGCACCGATGGAGCGTACCAGCGCACCACGTGGCCTGAGTGTGGAGAAATCCATGCCCACGCCACCGCCCGCCTGCATGGTCAACGCAGCTTCCTTGACGCTCTCGAAAATTCCGGTCAGGTCGTCGGGAATCGTACCCATGACGAAACAGTTGAACAACGTAACGTCCCGTCCGGTGCCGGCACCCGCCAGGATCCGCCCGGCCGGCAGGAAGCTCAAGTCAGCCATCGCCTCGTAGAACTTTTTCGTCCAGCGAGCGCGGCGTTTGTCACCCTTTTCAGCACTCGCCGCAGCTTCAGCAACGCGGGCGAACGTGTCTGCCAACGAACGATCTCCTGAACCGT
>JBKEAX010000374.1:0-14279 GCA_047972825.1 Hyphomicrobiaceae bacterium
CTTAACAATGCGACGATGAACCAATTTGCGAATTGCGCCGAACATGCCAATAAGCATTGTCCGGGCGCTTTGAGCTATGCCCGGTTGTCGCAATAACTTGTGCGGTGGCATGGTATACTGACAAGTCAGGTTTGGTGCGCCAGAATCCAGGTGCTGAGTAATCCCTGCTTTGGCAAGCCAAGTCATCTCGCAGATCGAGAAACTACTGAGTAACTGACTAAAGGATTTGGGAACGTGCGTACGCTTGTTCGCTATGGCTTTGTGCCATTCATGATCCTCGGCCTCAATGGTGCGGCCTTCGCCCTTGTCGCCAATGGCTATTCGTATGGTTGGCTGGCGCTGCTTTTGGCTGTCGCATTGCTGACCGTATTTGTGGCTGAGCGGGTTTCGCCAGCCTACGGCATGTGGAATGCGGATCATGGTGACAATAACACCTCGATCATTCATGCAATTGTCTATGAGCTTTCCAACATCAACGGGGTCTTATTGATTCCGGTGATTGTTTGGCTGTTTCCTTTCCAGGGGCTCTGGCCGACGCATTGGCCGCTGCTCGCACAGCTCGTGGTGGCCGTGGTTGTTGCCGATCTGGCGTTCATGCTGGTGCATTACTGGAGCCACCGTGTGCCGCTGCTATGGCGTCTGCACGCGGTGCATCATGGTGTGCCGCGTCTTTATGGTCTGAACGGTCTTGTCCGGCATCCATTGCATCAGACACTCGACATGGTCATTGGTACGGCGCCGCTGGTCATCATGGGCATGCCCGTGGATGTTGCCGTATTGCTTGGTTTTGTGGTTTCGATCCAGCTGCTGATACAGCATGCCAATATCGATTATAAGTTGGGGCCCTTCCGCAATCACCTTGCAATTGGAAGCCTCCATCATTTGCACCATGTGAACTGGGGCAAGGAGGGGGACTGCAACTTTGGGCTTTTCCTGACGGTTTGGGACAGGCTGCTTGGAACCTTCCAGCCAGAACCTTCACGCCCAATTCAAGCGCATGACATGGGAGTTGACGAGGTCCCGGATTTTCCGAAAGGCTATATCCAGCAGCTCATCTTCCCGTTCGTCTACAAGCCCGGTGAGGGCAAGCAATCGGGCTTGATGAACTCAAGCACCGCGGAGAAAAAGACCAAGCATGATGATGCTCGGCCTTCGGGCGGTGGGCATACCTCGCCCGCTGAATAACCACAGCAGGTTTTCATCGTTGCAAGATAAAAGGCCGCCGATGCCAAGGGTCCGAGCTTGTTAGGGTTCGGACCCTAGATGTCCAGGTCCTTGGCGAAGGCGGCGTGGTCCTGAATGAAGCGGAAGCGGGCTTCAGGCTTCGACCCCATTAGTGCATTGACGGCATCGGCAAGTTCGCTGCTGTTACCATCTCCCAGCTCGACCCGAAGAAGGGTGCGCTTTTTGGGATCCATCGTCGTTTCCTTCAGCTCCGATGCGTTCATTTCGCCCAGACCTTTAAAGCGTCCGATTTTCGGCTGCGGCGAGGCCTTGAATTCCTTACGCAGAAGGTCTTCGCGATGCTTATCATCGCGTGCGTAAAGCGATTTTGAGCCTTGGGTGATCTTGTAGAGTGGTGGCACCGCCAAGTAGAGGTGGCCGTTCTCGATCAACTCGCGCATCTGCTGATAAAAGAACGTTATCAAAAGCGATGCGATGTGTGCACCGTCAACATCAGCGTCCGTCATGATGATGACGCGCTCGTAGCGAAGATCTTCGTCGCGGTATTTGGTGCCAAGGCTGACACCAAGCGCGGTAATCAGGTCCGACAAGAGTTGGTTTTGCGCCAGCTTTGCCGATGAGGCATTGGCGACGTTGAGGATCTTTCCGCGAAGAGGCAGAATGGCCTGGCTTTCACGCTGGCGGGCGCTCTTGGCACTGCCACCAGCCGAGTCACCCTCGACAATGAAGATCTCGGTTCCAACCTTGCCGCGCATGGTACAGTCGGCGAGTTTGCCCGGCAGTCGCAGACGGCGGGTGGCAGACTGGCGGCTCACCTCTTTTTCGCGGCGCCGCCGCATGCGTTCTTCAGACCGTTCAAGTACCCAGTCGAGCAGCTTGCCAGCCTGTTGGGGGTTGTCGGCAAGCCAATGATCGAAGGCATCGCGCAGTGCGGTTTCAGTGATGCGGGCGGCTTCCTGTGTCGCCAGTTTGTCTTTCGTCTGGCCCTGGAATTCAGGCTCGCGGATGAACACCGAAAGCATTGAGGCCGCAGTGCCCATGACATCGTCAGCGGTGATTTGTGATGCCTTGCGGTTGCCTACCAGATCGCCGTAAGCGCGCAGGCCCTTCGTCAACGCTTGCCTCAGGCCGGTTTCATGGGTGCCACCCTCTGGTGTCGGGATCGTATTGCAATAGGAACTGGAAAAGCCATCGCGATCAGCAATCCAGCCGATGGCCCATTCCACTGAGCCATGCCCTTCCTTCTTTTCGATGCGGCCTGCAAACAAATCACCCGCGATGCGCGTTGCGCCATCAATACTGCTGGCCAGAAAGTCTTTGAGGCCACCTGGAAAATGAAGCTCTGCCTCTACGGGCGTTTTGTCTTTCTCGCCCAGCAGGCTTGGGTCGCAGCTCCAGCGAATTTTGACGCCGCCAAACAGATAGGCTTTCGAACGGGCCATTGTATAAAGCCGGCTAGGCTTGAACTGGCAGCCTTTGCCAAAAATCTTGTCGTCCGGTTTGAAGCGCACACGGGTGCCGCGCCGGTTCATGATCGAGCCAAGCTTTTCGAGCTTGGTCTGCGCATGTCCGCGCGAGAAGACCATGCGGTAAAGCTGCTTGCCGCGAGCGACCTCGACTTCCAGTGTTTCAGCCAGGGCATTGACGACGGAGACGCCGACGCCGTGCAGGCCACCCGAAGTGTTGTAGGCTTTACCGTCGAACTTGCCGCCCGAGTGCAGCGTCGTCATGATCACTTCAAGGGCGGACTTGTTCTTGTATTTCGGGTGAGGGTCGACGGGGATGCCGCGGCCATTGTCGGTTACGGACAAATAACCTTCGGCGTCGAGGTGAACGGTGATGGCGTCAGCGTGCCCGGCAACAGCCTCGTCCATGGCGTTGTCGATCACCTCTGCGAACAGGTGATGCATCGCCTTCTCGTCCTTGCCGCCAATATACATGCCGGGGCGGCGGCGCACCGGTTCCAGACCTTCCAACACCTCAATGTCGGCGGCCGTATAGTTATCGGATGCATCACCTGTGGTGCGCGATGTGGCGTTTGACTTCTTGCTCATGGTCCCTTGGACGGTGGAGAAGAGGTCGCGTGTCGGTTGGCCCATGGCTTGCGGTCCGTTCCAGGTCAGTTGGCCCAGCCGCGGATTGCCGCGCTGGCGAGGCCCGGACCTGACGCAAAACGGGGCGTCCGGCGAATCTCTCTAGGATTGCGATCCCTCTCAGATGGCACGGGCCGGGCGGGGTGGCAAGCTGGCGTGGCGCGTTTACATCTTGTAAATAAATCTTGATAATACTACGTAAGTTACGTACGTAATATGCATGCATACAGTTGCTGAAACCCAATCTTTCCGGCGCGCCTGCGAAGGCAGTCGACATGAGCGACGATGAAATTGCTGCTTTGGTTTCGTTTATCGCAGAAAACCCAATGGCAGGTGATGAAATCGTCGGAACTGGTGGGTGCCGTAAAATCAGGTTTGCGGGGCGTGGCAAGGGCAAAAGCGGAGGATATAGGACGATTACGTTTTATTCCGGTAAGGGCATGCCCGTGTTCCTGCTCACGGTATTTGCAAAAGGAGAAAAGGTTAATTTGACCAAGTCTGAGCGTAACAGCCTTCGTGAGCTTACGAAGGCGATCGTATCTGCGTATGAAGCGCGGGTGACACCCGTTGCCAAGAAAGGTGCATAGGATGAGCAAGAAGGCTTTCGACAAGATTGCAGAAGGGCTTGGTGAAGCTCTTGCATTCGCGAAGGGTGACGCGCGTCCTGTAAAGCTGTACGTGCCTACCGAGATAAACGTGAAGGGGATCCGCCAGAAACTGGAGTTGTCGCAAGATGATTTTGCGGCCCGGTTCGGCTTTTCCGTTCACCAGATCAAGGACTGGGAGCAGGGACGGTCGCGGCCCATAGGTGGAGTACGCGCTTATCTCATGCTTATTGATCGCGAGCCCGCCGTTGTTCTCAAGATGTTAAAGGCGATTGCGGACGAGACGGCAGCAGAGAAGGTAGCCTGACACGGGTTTGTATCAGGTCAACCGGTCTGACCACGGATGAAAAAGGCGAGGGCGCCTGCTGCCGCACCGATCACGGCGGCGAGAGCCAGATTGTGATCGAACGCGGTGGTAATGTCGCCCGCCCACAATGCTCTTCCGAGCCAATAGCTGATGCCGACAACGGCGCCCACAATGGCGCCGTAAGTGATCTCGGCCTGGCGTCGGGTCATCTCAAGGCTCCTGCATTGATCGCATTGCATGCGTGTCCCTGGTTTTTGTGGGGAAAGCCTTCAGTCCCCCCTCAAATGAGATGCGCTACGCCAACGACAACCCCAGCCAGGCTCTAGAGATGCGCGCTGATTTTTTCCATAAGTCTGACGTGCGCCTGCTTTGTGTGCCGTTTTCTCGGACTTGCTTCACGTGCATCTTTTATGAGTCTTTCTTTTTGCTCTTCGACGTACTGTTTTGAGACTTCCTTTAATGCATCGAAATCATCAATGGGTGAAATCTCTGAATAGCAGTCTGCAAAGTATCCTAGGTCTCGTTCGAACCTTCTCCCATAAGTTGTCAAGACGCGAGCGCTGCCGTACCAAGCCGTAGCGGTAACAAATTTGGCAATGTCGAGAGAAGTAGGCCCTTCTTCGGCCACGAAGTCAAAGCCGACCGCGTTCCTCAGGTTCATGAAAATATTTGACGGTGAGAAATCGCCGTGCAGGCGTCTTTTGATGAGGTGATCACCGTGCTCGTTTTGGTTGCCTGCGGGGCTGTCTGCTATCAGAGCCCTGGCGGGCGATGATCCATTGGGGCGGGGATTGAATGTCATGCCTGCCGTATGAAAGGCTGCTAGCCATCTCGCGGCTTGCTTCAATCCTTCTTTTCGCAGCGGTTCGCACGGCATTGTCAATTTGAAGTAGGCATCTCCCCTTGGCATGGCAATCCACTCCGAGACTATTGCGCCGCCAACATGCTTCTTGACGTTCAAATCGATAGGTTTCGGGCATGACAGTTGAAGGGAGTCCCCAAGAGCCTTGTGGTAGTGTGAGAGTGTCTCATGATAGTTGACGGCATTGGCATAGCCATGTGCTTCGTTCAGGAAGCATTTTACAAACACAGGGGTGCCGTTTTCATGTGATGCCTTCAAACTAACAACTGCATTATTTTTCCATTTGTGGATGATGGAATACGAGTGAATTTCTTTGGGCAGCAGTTCTCGAATGCGTACATCCAGGGACAAGTCTGTCATATCTTGAGATCCCTCTTCGTGCATCGATTCTTTTATTAGAACGTCAGTGATGCATGAAAGTTATTTATCTGAAGTATGACATACAGCAATCGGACAAAGAAGCCTTTTTCATTTGGCAAGCCGCGCAATGCACAATTTGGCAAACGTATGAGTTGTTGCCTCTGATCGACCAAGTGTGATCCATCTGAAAGTTCACAGCTGGGAATATTGATTTGTCATCCCGCGCTGGTGATGGGCGGCAACTTCGAGGCGCGTCGGCAAGTGTCAAGCGGTTGCAGCAGGATCAGTTTTTTGAAATGGGCACGTTGTCGATTAGGCGTGTAGCGCCGAGCTTGGCGGCGGCGAGCACACGCCCGGAACGGCCCGATCCATGGCGCCAGGGGCCAAGCGTTTCTGCATCTGCAATGGCTATGTAGTCAATCGGGCCAAAACCTGCCCGTTCCAGGGCCTTGGTGGCAGTATTGATGGCGGCGGACTGACGGCCTCCCAAAGCGACGCTCTCGGCAACCTTGCGAATGGCCGCGTTCAGCGCAGGTGCGCTGGCGCGTTCTTCGTCTGACAAGTAGGCATTGCGAGAGGAAAGAGCCAGGCCGTCCTTTTCGCGTACCGTCGCCATGCCATGAATTTTCAGCGGCAAGTTGAGGTCCCGCACCATCTGCCGGATGACACAAAGCTGCTGGTAGTCCTTTTCGCCAAAGATTGCGATGTCGGGTGTCACTTGTGAAAACAACTTGCAGCATACCGTCGCCACGCCGCCGAAATGGTGAGGGCGGAATGCGCCTTCGAGGCCTGCTGCGGCGCCTTCGACCTCAATGCGTGTGGCAAAGTTTTCACCATACATTTCGCTGGGCGACGGCGCCCAGATGAGATCGGTGGAAACACTTGCCAGCTTTTTGCGGTCGCCAGCCTCATCACGAGGGTAGCGGGCGAGATCCTCGTTGGGTCCAAATTGCGTCGGGTTGACGAAGATTGAGACGACCGCGCGCTGGGCCTTCTTTTTTGCTGTTTGCACAAGTTTTAGGTGTCCGTCGTGTAGCGCGCCCATGGTTGGCACCAGGGCAATCGATTCTCCGGCATTGCGGAATCCCGCTATACGGCGGCGTAAATCCTTTACTGTACGTGCGATTTTCGGAAGCGGGGCAGTCGTAGCCATGGTGCTCTCTGACAATTTATCGGCGGTTGCCGGGGCAGGCTGTCGTGCGCGGAGGGCGGCGTCAAGGCCGTGATATGCTGGGGGCAACGGGCATATGGGTGCTGGGCGGTGTGGCGAGGCATCTGCGTGCGGCCAATAGGAAGACGCACGACGACCTGAGCCGATTTGCTAAAGTAGATCTATACCCGAATCGGCGGGCGATTCGAATCGCGGGGTCAGGACGGCCAGCGCCACAAGGGCGTTGCCTCTTTGACATCCTGTTATTGCGGGCGAGGGCCAGGACAGATGGCGTTGTTCAAAACCAAACAAGAGTCGGCACAGGTCGCCGAGGTCGTGCGCAATGAGGATGCGCTCCCTCAGCGCGACGAGATTGCCGCATATCATTTGTATGATGAACCCCGCCTGGTTGGTGCGCTCATCGAGCGGGCGGCTTGGAGCGACGGAGATGCGGAACGCACAGCTGAACTGACACGACGGTTGGTGACGGCCGCGCGCAGCCAGAAGGTGCGTGCTAAAGGCTTCGATGCGTTCATGAGTGAATACGGCCTGTCCAGCGAGGAAGGCGTAATCCTTATGTGTCTTGCCGAGGCACTTTTGCGCATTCCCGATACTGAGACCGCCGACCGCCTGATTGCTGACAGAATTGGTGATGGCCAGTGGACGCGGCACCTTGGTGCTTCGTCGAGCTTCTTCGTCAATGCTTCAACGTTTGGACTGATGTTGACGGGAGGCGTTGTACGGCTCGGTGACGCGGCGGGTCATTCTCCAGTGGATTCGGTCAAGCGTCTGGTTGCGCGGACCGGAGAACGTGTAATCCGCCAGGCCCTGCGGCGCGCCGTTAAATTGCTGGGTGATCAGTTCGTGATCGGCCCTGACATCAAGACAGCTCTTAAGCGCGCACGCGCCCTGGAGACCAAGGGTTATCGCTTCTCTTATGACATGCTGGGCGAAGCAGCGCGCTCGGATGCTGAGGCCAAACGTTATATGGAGCGATACCTAGGCGCCATCGAAGAGATCGGCAAAGCAGCTGAGCCAATGAAGTCGGAGCACGCCGATGCGTTGATGGCCCGCCCCAACATCTCAGTCAAGCTTTCAGCAATTCATCCGCGCTTTCTTCCTGGCAAGGAGGAGCGGCTCAAACAGGAACTCGTACCCCGGCTGACGACACTGTTACGTGCGGCGCGAGAAAACGGCATTGCTGTCATTATCGACGCGGAAGAGCAAGACAGACTCGATGTCGAGCTTGAGCTGTTCGGACACATGCTGATGCACCCCGCGCTTGCGGGATGGCAGGGCTTGGGGCTTGCCGTGCAGGCCTATTCGAAACGCGCAACCGCAGTGTTGCGCTGGTTGCGGCAGCTCTCGCAGAAGTCGGGTAAGCGAATTCCCGTGCGCCTCGTAAAAGGTGCCTATTGGGATAGCGAGATTAAATGGGCTCAGGAACGTGGCCTTGCCGACTATCCGGTTTTGACTCGCAAGCCGCACACCGATCTGTCGTTCATGGCGGCGGTGCGCTACATGCTCTCCGACCCAGGTGCATTCTATCCCGCATTCGCCACTCATAACGCGCAGTCATTGGCAGCAGTGCATGTTGCGGGCGGCAACAGCAGGTTCGAGTTCCAGCGCCTGTTCGGAATGGGCGATGCGCTTTACGACGAAGTCATGGGCCGTTCTGCACTCGGGCGTCCAACCCGGATATACGCACCCGTAGGCGATCACGCAGACCTGCTTGCCTACCTCGTGCGCCGCCTTCTGGAAAACGGTGCAAACTCTTCATTTGTGCATCAATTGGCGGACAATTCGATACCAGTTGCCTCGATTGCAAAAGACCCCGTTGTTGAACTAGCTCAAGCGTGGAACGGGACTGGAAACAGTGGTGTTTTGTCATCCCTGCGGTTGCCAAAGCCGCGCAACATATTGTTGCCTGAGCGCGTTGTTGCAGACGGTCTGGCGCTTGCCGTGCCACAAGTGCGTGCCGAACTGCTGGGCGTCATACGCGAAGCGCTTCACATGCCGTTTGATGCCAAGCCGATTGTTGACGGCAAGGAGATTTCTGAAGGCGGTGAACCCCAGTTTGCTATCTGTCCACACGACCGGCGCGAGCGCCTCGGCACGGTAGAGTTCACGTCTTGCGAAAGCATCCAGCAGGCGATTGCATCGGCGCAAGCTGCCGCACACCGTTTCGACCGGACGCCGGTCCAGGAGCGCGCACAGATGCTTGAGACAGCAGCTGACGTGTTCGTTCGTGATCGCGCGCGCCTCATGGCGGCGATTATTCGCGAAACTGGAAAGACGGTTGAGAATGCACAAGCAGACTTGCGCGAAGCGATAGATTTCCTGCGTTATTATGCATGGCAGGCGCGCGAGACATTCATCGGTCCGCGCGTGCTGAATGGACCCACCGGCGAGCGTAACACGATTAACTTAAGGGCGCGTGGCCCGGTCGTAGCGATTAGTCCCTGGAATTTTCCATTGGCGATTTTTGTCGGCCAGATCGCCGCGGCGCTGGCCGCTGGCAACACGGTACTGGCCAAACCGGCTGAGCAAAGCCCCATTACTGCATGGCTCGCCGTGAAGCTTCTGCACGAAGCTGGTGTGCCGACGGACTGCTTGCAGTTCCTTCCAGGAGACGGCGAGGTCGGCGCCACACTGGTACGTGACCCGAGAACCAAGGGTGTCATTTTCACAGGCTCCAACGATACTGCGTGGACAATCCAACGCCTGCTCGCTGAACGGCGCGGAGAAATCATACCCTTCATAGCTGAAACGGGTGGCATAAACGCCATGATTGCCGACTCTACGGCGCTGCCGGAACAGGTGGTGAGCGATGCTGTGCGTTCAGCCTTCGACAGTGCTGGCCAGCGGTGTTCCGCTGCCCGTGTTCTTTTCCTGCAGGAGGAAATAGCGCCTCGTGTAATTGATCTTCTGGCTGGTGCTACAGAAGCTCTCGATATTGGCGATCCGCTTGACTATGCCACCGACATCGGTCCGGTAATTGATGAGGCGTCGCAGGATCGGCTGGATGCAGCAAAGCTAAGGCTTGCACGCCAGCATCGTATGATTGTTGACATGCCCTTGCCCGATGCGTGCCGTGCTGGAACGTTTGTCAGTCCGGCGATTTTTGAAATCGACAGGCTGTCTGACATCGGCGGTGAACTGTTCGGGCCAATCCTGACCGTCGTGAAGTACCAGCGGGGGCATCTTGACCGGGTGCTCAAAGCGATCAACGACATGGGATACGGGTTGACGCTTTCGATCCATAGCAGGATTGAAGGTGTCGCAGAGTTTGTTGCCGAGCATGCACGCGTCGGCAATATCTACGTTAACCGCAACCAGATTGGTGCGGTGCCAGGTGTGCAGCCATTCGGCGGCGAGGGGCTGTCAGGCACGGGGCCGAAAGCCGGTGGGCCGTGGATGTTGCCAGCATTGTCGGTGGAACGTGTCGTTTCAGTCGATACGACGGCGGCGGGTGGTAATGCAGCGCTGTTATCGCAGGGTGAACAGGAAAGCGCAGTCTAAAATAATGTAGCGCGGTAGGCACAAGAACCAACGCCCTATTGTTAGTATCAAACCGTTGCATGGTGGTGCGCACAGCGCCATGTTTAGTATTTAGAGCATGTTCAGCCGAAGTGTGGTGCGGTTCGGCGTGAAGAACACCGCGAGAAATAAAAGAAAATAGAGCGCGTTCGCGGTTCCGTGAAAAGTAAACGCGATCTAGAATTGAAAGTGATACATGGCGAGTTGAACTGCCTACCTCCCCGTGATCTTCCCAACAATGACGTGCAGGGCAGACGAGAGTGGTTTGTAAGTATGGCCAAGCCTACAAAGCCCGGCGAAAAGCAATCATCCTGGAATGTCGCCCGGCCTGCGTCAGCGGGCGGGGAGGGGATGCCAGCCCCCGCTAGCGCGCGCCCTGACGGTGTTGGTCACCCGCAAGGTTCCAGTGAGGATGAGGTCGCGGCATTTCTGCAGAAGATGAAATCAGTTGGTCCGCTGGCGACGGGTGAGCGCGGGCGGTTGATTTTCGCGATGGACGCCACAATGAGCCGTGCGCCGACGTGGGACATGGCGCTGGCGCATCAGGCCGATATGTTTGCCGCCGTGAAATCTGTCGGCGGACTTGATGTGCAGCTTGTCTATTTCAGGGGATTTGGCGAATGCCGCGCATCAAAATGGGTTTCCGATCCCGATACCCTGGCTCGTTTGATGTCGACGGTAACGTGTCAGGGCGGGCAGACGCAGATCGGCAAGGTTCTGTCGCATGCGCGGTCGGAAGCAGACCGGCACCGTGTCGGCGCGATGGTCTACGTCGGTGATTGCGTTGAAGAGGACATCGACCGGCTGGCAACCAAGGCAGGCGAATTGAAGCTCGTTGGCATTCCGGTTTTCCTGTTCCAGGAAGGACCTGACAGAAACGCATCGATAGCCTTCCAAGAGATTGCGAGAATCACTGGCGGCGCCCATTGCCGCTTCGACCAGGGGGCTGCTGGGCAGTTGCATGAACTTTTGACGGCGGTCGCCATCTATGCTGCTGGCGGTCGCCGTGCGCTTGCGGCTCTGGCTGACGGCCGTGGTTCCGACGGCGCCCGCCGCTTGCTTGCAGCCTTGCCGCCGCCGCCAGAGAGGCGCGGATAATGCGCGTGTTGTTGCTGGGGATTGCTGGCGTCATCATCGCAGGATTGCTGCTGGGGTGGTTCTTGCGATCAAGTCCCGCAGTCATGGCGCGGCGCGTGCGCCAGGTTGGCGGCGTTGTTGCGCTCGGCGCAGCGGCAATTTTGACGGCACGTGGTGCAATCCAGCTTTCAGGACCGCTTGCAGCGCTTGGGCTGTGGCTACTCGCACAAGCGGGGGGGCGCGGCGGGTTCGGGCCGGCCGGCTCGCGTGAAGGGCAGACCTCCCACATCGTCACCGATCATCTCGAAATGCGGCTTGACCTGGAAACAGGGCGTGTCTCGGGCCGCGTTCTGAAAGGACTTTTCGAAGGCCGCGCGATCGAGCGCCTGAAGGCAGAGGAACTGGCCTTGCTTTGGCAGGATTGCCGCATCGCCGACCCTCAGTCGGCACAGATCCTGGAGACCTATCTCGACCAGGTGCACCCCAACTGGCGCGACGACGTCAAACGCGGCGAGGAGCGTTTTTCGGCTGGGGAAGACGGGCGTATGCGTGTCGAGGAAGCCTATGAGATATTAGGTTTGGAACCGGGTGCCAGCGCTGAGGATGTTCGCAAAGCGCATCGGGAACTGATGTTGAGACTGCATCCCGATCGCGGCGGTTCAACCTATCTGTCCGCCAAGATCAACGAAGCCAAGGACGTTTTGTTGGCGTCCTTGGAAGAATGATGTTGCAGCGCTACGGCAAAACGGACACCGGTGAGATTGAAGCAGATCCGCCACGGCAGAAAGGTTCACAATTGCCGCCCGGCGCTCTGCATCGCCGTCACTTGAGCGGTTTGACATGCCAGATCTGGTCCGCGTACTCCTGCACGGCCCGGTCAGATGAAAAGTAACCCATTCCGGAAACGTTGAGCACGGCCTTGCGCACCCAGGCGTCCTGGTCGAGATAAAGTTCGCCCACTTTCTGGTGCGCCGCCATGTAGGACTCATAATCCGCAAGCAGCATGTAGTGATCCCCACCGTCGAACAGGGAATGGAAGATCGCGGCATAGCGGCCTGGTTCAGAAGGCGAGAAGAATCCTGTGCCGATCATGTCGAGCGCCTTGTGCAGCTCAGGGTTGGAGCGATAGTGAATGCGCGGATCGTATCCGCGGGTGCGCGCGTCTACGACCTCGTCGGCTTTCAAACCGAATATGAAGATGTTGTCCTCACCGACCGATTTGGCGATCTCGATATTGGCGCCATCCCAGGTGCCAATCGTCAAGGCACCGTTCATGGCAAACTTCATGTTGCTTGTGCCGGACGCTTCCGTCCCCGCGGTCGAGATCTGTTCAGACAGGTCCGTACCTGGAATGATGACTTCCGCAACGGTGCCTGAATAATCCGGCAGGAATACAACCTTGAGAAGGTCGCCGATCTTGGGGTCGGTGTTGATGACTTCTGCCACATCATGGATGAGGCGGATTATGAGCTTGGCCATATAGTAGCCAGGAGCGGCCTTGCCTGCCAAAACGACAACGTGGGGCGTTTTGGGGGTGTGCCCTTCGCGAATACGATTGTAGCGTGAAATGATGTGCAGGACGTTGAGCAGTTGCCGCTTGTATTCATGGATGCGCTTGATCTGTGTGTCGAACATGGCGTTCTGGGGAACGACGATGCCAACCTTCTCCTTGATGAATTTCGCAAGCCGCACCTTGTTTGCGTCCTTGACCGCACGGAAGCGATCGCGGAATTCGGGGTTATCGGCCAGTGGCGCAAGCCCAGCCAGCTTCGACAAATCCTTGGGCCAATCCTCACCGATGTGCTCGGTAATCAGCGCTGACAGTCCCGGGTTGCATTGCTTCAACCAACGTCGCGGCGTTACACCATTCGTGACGTTGATGAACTTGCCCTGATACATGCTGTCGAAATCGGGGAACATATTGGTGCGCAAGAGGTCGGAGTGCAGCTTTGCAACGCCGTTGACCTTGGAGCTTGCAACAATGGCCAGATGCGCCATGCGCACGGATTGGTCCGCATCTTCGACAAGGCTCATCGCATAGGTCTTGCCAGGATTGCCTGGTGCATAGGCACGCACCTGGTCAAGCACGCGAACGTTGAGGTCGAAGATGATCTCCAGATGTCGCGGCAGCAACGCACGCAGCATGCTGATTGGCCATCGTTCCAGTGCTTCGGGAAGCAGCGTATGGTTCGTGTAGGCGAAGGTTCGCGAGGTGATGTCAAAGGCAGCGTCGAAATCAAGGCCGTAATTGTCGATCATCAGCCGCATCAATTCAGCAATGCCAAGCGCTGGATGTGTGTCGTTAAGCTGGATAACGACCTTGTCAGGCAGTGTGGCAAGGTCAGTATTGGTGCGGAAAAAGCGAGCCAGGATGTCCTGGATGGAAGCACTTACGAAGAAGTATTCCTGCCTGAGGCGCAATTCGCGGCCTTCGTGGGTGGAATCGTCGGGGTAAAGTATCTTGGAGAGAACCTCAGAGGTAATCTTGTCTTGTGTCGCCTTGATGTAGTCGCCGCGATTGAAATAGCTCAGGTCGAAGTCGCCTGTAGCCCGCGCGGTCCATAGACGCAGGTTCGTGACAGTGCCGTTGCGATACCCCGCTATCGGGAAATCATAGGAACTGGCCACGACACTATGCGCCGGTTTCCATGTGCAAACGCGCCCACCGTTGTCCTGGGCTTCACAATGGCATGTGCCCCCGAAATGAACTTCGTAAGTGAGGTCGGGCCGGCGGAACTCCCACGGGTTGCCTTCTTTCAGCCAGTTGTCGGGGTGTTCGACCTGCGCACCATTCTCAATGCCCTGGCTGAACAGACCGAACTCGTAGCGCAAGCCGTAGCCTCCCCCCGGCAAACCCAGGGTCGCCATGGACTCAAGATAGCATGCTGCCAGGCGGCCCAGACCACCGTTGCCCAATCCAGGATCGTGTTCGATGTTGGCGATTGCGTCATAGTCCTGGCCGACGTCGGCAAGCGCTTTGCGTGTGAATTCCAGCAAGTTGAGGTCGATGAGGTTCTTGGTCAGGCTTCGGCCGAGTAGATATTCCATCGACAGGTAGTAGACCTGCTTGGCGTTTTGGCCGTAGCGCTCGCGCGTCGTG
>JBKEAX010000422.1:0-1663 GCA_047972825.1 Hyphomicrobiaceae bacterium
TTGCGCTTGATCTGCAGATTGCGCCCCTTGATGGTCGCGCGCGGATTGCCGAATTCAACAGGCTGGTCAGAGGTGATGAGACCTGTGCGATTATCGATGGATACAGTCTCAAGTCGCGCCCAAGCGCCCGAAGAACTCGTCAGGCTGACATTGTTGCGTAGCGTGATGCCTTCGCTTTCCGTGTCAAAGGTGCCGTCGTCGGCTTGCAGTTTCAAAGTTGTGCCGGACTTTTGCGTCAGGTCGCCGCTCACTTTGGTGAGCAGGATGTGCTTGTTGAGTTTTGCGTCCTGCTTTGCAGTCTTCGCACGCACCACATACGCGCCGCCGTCTTTCGTATAGCCGCGATAGCTGGGGTTATGCATCGTGAGATCAGTCGGCAGGATTTTCGGAATGGCCTTCAACGCCATCTGACCGCCAATGTCCGATGCAGCAATCAGCGTTGCAGCGTAGTAGCCAATAACACCCAAGGCACAAAGCGGGAGTAACCGGCGCAAGAGACGAACCGTTCTGGAATGGCGCTGTGCACTGAGCACGCGCTTGGCGCGCATGCTCGTACGGCTGCTGTCGGACCCACCGCCAGAACGGGGCATACCAACGTCGCGCCGGTCAGAACCGTCGATTTGTGTCGAAATGACCATTTTACCCGAAGACCGGTGCACCAGCTCCCTTACCCAAGTACGTGCTAAGAGCATGTTCAGCCGAAGTGTACGCGGTTCGGCGTGAAGAACATGCTCAAAACAAAAGAAAATAGATCGCGTTCGCGGTTCCGTGAAACGTGAACGCGATCTAGAATCATGCCCAAATTGGGTGAATTTGGGACTGCTGGCAATGGTCCCGCTGGTTCGAACACCGGTCAGTGGGGGCTAGTTGCTGCAGCGCAGCGGTTATCGGTGGAAAAGTCCGTTCACCGACCAGGAAATTCGCCGGCCAGTAAAAATGTGCCAACAGTCCCACCACGCTGCCGTGTGGCCTGGATTTTCACAGACCGGGCTCATTGTGCCGGATCTGGCCCCAACTTTGCTTGGCACTCCTCGTTCAATGCGAGAAAATGTCCATGTCGTCGAAACCGGTCAGATCCAAAGCGGCCCTGGTTGGCAGGAACCCGAATGCGGCTTGCGCCAGTGGAAGCCTGTTTTCTCGTTTGAGCATGGCGTCCAGGCGTTCTTTCAGTGCATGCAGATGCAAAACGTCGGACGCGGCATAGGCCAACTGCTGATCTGAGAGCTTGTCGGCGGCCCAGTCGGAACTCTGCTGTTGTTTTGAAAGTTCGACGCCGAGCAGTTCACTCACGAGGTCTTTCAGGCCGTGGCGATCTGTATAGGTACGCACAAGCTTGGAGGCGATTTTGGTGCAGTAGATTGGCGAGGTTACAACGCCCAGATACTTTGCCATCACGGCGATGTCGAAGCGAGCGAAATGAAAGATCTTGAGAACTTCAGGATTGGCCAGGAGCGCTTTAAGGTTCGGGGCTGAATAGTCCGATCCGTCGAACTGCACGAGGTGGGCTGTGCCGTCGCCAGCAGAAAGCTGCACCAAGCAAAGCCGGTCGCGATGTGGCTTCAGGCCGAGCGTCTCGCTATCGACGGCAACGGCTGAGCCAAAGTCTATGCCGGCTGGCAGGTCGCCTTTGTGAAGAGTAATCGCGTTTCGCGCCATGTCGCCC
>JBKEAX010000436.1:0-1546 GCA_047972825.1 Hyphomicrobiaceae bacterium
AACACGAGCAAGATTGACGCGGGCGCCGGGCTGGAACACTTGGAATTGGCGGCGCGTTCCTCGTTCTTTGATCTCGCGAGCCGCGCTGAAAAACACCATAACATGCTAATAACAAAAGATATTCAAAATCAGCATGTTGCAGACAATACCACCAGCGGGTCCTTGAAAATATCCTCTGCTGGTAAGTTCAGGCTGGCCTACCAGCCAACTGGACCAGCAGCCCCATTTGTGTAGGATGCCGCCGAAGTCCGGTCCGTTTGGACCTCAAATAAGGGACATGAGCTGATGACTGCACCCGGGGCGACAAGCACCGCTGCCACCGGTACGCTTATGGCTGGCAAGCGCGGCCTGATCATGGGCGTTGCCAACAACCGATCCATTGCCTGGGGCATTGCCCAGGCCTGCGCCGCACAAGGTGCTGAAATCGCCTTGACCTACCAGGGTGATGCCCTGAAAAAGCGCGTCGAGCCGTTGGCCGCCGAATTAGGTTCCGACATCGTGCTGCCGTGCGACGTCACCGACAAGGCCTCGATGGACGCAGTCTTCGAAGTTCTGAAGGAAAAGTGGGGACGGCTCGATTTCCTGGTTCACGCCATCGCTTATGCCGACAAGAACGAACTTGGCGGTCGCTACGTCGACACCAGCGAGGAGAACTTCAACAAGTCCCTCTATATTTCCTGTTACTCGTTCACCGCCCTCGCCCAGCGCGCAGAAAAGCTCATGACTGACGGCGGATCCATGATCACGCTGACCTACTACGGCGCCGAAAAGGTCATGCCGCATTACAACGTGATGGGCGTCGCCAAAGCCGCGCTTGAAGCAAGCGTGCGTTACCTTGCATCAGATCTCGGCAAGAACAACATTCGCGTCAACGCGATTTCCGCCGGACCGATCAAGACGCTGGCGGCTTCTGGAATTTCTGATTTCCGCTATATCCTGCGCTGGAATGAATACAACTCTCCCATGCGCCGGACCGTCACCATCGAAGACGTTGGCGGCGCGGGCCTTTACCTATTGTCCGACCTCTCACGCGGCGTAACCGGAGAGGTTCATCACGTTGATTCTGGGTATCACGTCCAGGGCATGAAGAACGAAGATGCTCCCGACATCACCGTTGTAAAGGGCGAACCGGGTTGAGAGAACACCCGAAGATCTACCTTATCCGGCATGGTGAAACGGACTGGAACGCGGAGCGGCGCTATCAGGGGCAATCCGACGTCCCGATAAATGACAACGGGCGGGCCCAGGCCAAACGTAATGGCGTAGCGCTGCGCGCCCTGCTGCCAGGCATTGCTGAAGCGCGATACATCTCAAGCCCACTCGGCCGGACGCGCGAAACCATGCGGATCATCCGTCGTGAACTCGGGCTGCCACCTGGCGAATTCACCACCGACGAACGGCTGCTGGAATTAAGCTACGGCAAATGGCAGGGCCAGTTGCTCAGTGATCTGCCCCGCACTGATCCAGGAGCAATAGAGGCCCGCAATGCCGATCCTTTCCAGTGGCGCCCTGGCGGCGGCGAAAACTACACCGACCTTACCAAGCG
>JBKEAX010000440.1:0-4666 GCA_047972825.1 Hyphomicrobiaceae bacterium
GCACCAGAATAATCAGCGCAGCCAGGGCCACGTTGCGGAGAGCTATTGCAGGCCGATCTAACAGAATAGCCAGGAACATGATGGAAATCATGATGAAGGAACGCACCGTGGCGAACGATGAACCCGAAATCGCCAGATAAGCAAGCGAACCGGCAGCAGCGGCCAGGGCAGCCCATTTCTTCACCGGATAGCGCAGCGCGAGTGCAGGAAAAAGGGCCAGGAAAAACCGCACAGACCAGAACACAGCCCCGCCCATGATCGCCATGTGCAGACCGGAGATGGAGAGAATGTGGAACAGGCCAGAGTCACGGTACGCATCATTGGTTGCTTCAGAAATGCCACCGCGCTCACCAGTCACCAGCGCTTTGACAATCCCCGCTGTCTCACCATCCAGTACAGCATCGACCTTCATGCCGATTGCGCGGCGCAGTTTCTGGATTGCAGCAGCCAGCCGTAACATTGGCGGAACGGGACCTGCACCGCCGTCACGCTTCGGCGTATCGAACGTGTAGCCGACAGCTCCGATCCCCGCGAAATAGGCATGCCGGGCAAAATCGAAACCTCCGGGAAGCGCTGGTGCAGCAGGTGGTGATAAGCGCGCCTTGATTATGACAGCATCACCCGGCGCAAGTCCGGCGCCAACAACCATCGTCCGGATCCGCACACGCCTGGGTCGTGCAGCCTCCTCCAGATTTCCAAGCTTATAGACACGCAAAGTCAAGCGCTGGCCGCCGCCTTCGCGGGCTTCGATCAGTTCAATGAAGCCGCGCACCTCCACTGGACCGGTCTGCTTTTCCAGAACCGGCGCGCCAACCATGGCGGTCCGCAATGAGATGAGCCAAAATCCAATCGCCATGAGCAAAGCGACATTGATCAAGATTGCGGTCAGCCCCATGCGCGACACGGCCAACTTCAGCCCGGCAAGCCCCGCAAGCATGAGCCCGCCCAGTGCCAATGGCGGCTCGAAGGGAAGCAAGAAGTAAATGGCGATACCAGCACCCAGAGCCACGGGAACCCAGTAGAACCACTGAGCGCGCTCGGCATTAAGCGCATCAGAAAATCGTGCCCAAAGCCCTCCGATGGGCGACGTCATGCGCAAGAACAACGGATCGTCAGACGCTTGAGCCGGGGTAAGCGCCAGGGCTCCATCTTGAGCAACGGCACCGGCTTGCATGCCGGCGTCTGTGGGATTGGGCTGCCAGCCGCTATATCCCGGATTTTCCAGGTCACGAGACGTCATTTCTTGATCTGCATCCAGCACGGGCTTACCCGTTGCCGTACCCTGTGCTAAACGCCCCCACATCGAACAAATCAAACGGACCCGATCGTGCAAACGATTCTGGCACGCGCAATGTCACAAAAACAGCCCCCCCATAAAGCCCCTGTCGTCCGCTTCGCGCCATCCCCGACTGGTTTCTTGCACATCGGCGGAGCCCGCACGGCGTTATTCAACTGGCTTTATGCCAAGGCCAAGGGCGGCACCCTCCTTTTGAGGATTGAAGATACCGACCGCGCCCGCAACAATGAAGAGGCCGTTGCCGCCATCATAGATGGTTTGAAATGGTTGGAACTCGATTGGACCGGAGAGCCGGTATCGCAGTTCTCGCGCGTCGAGCACCACAAGGCAGCCGCCGAGCAACTCCTTGCCAACGGAGCAGCCTACCGCTGTTACCTGACCCAGGCCGAGCTTGACCAGATGCGCGCGGACGCCGAAGCCAACAAGACGACACTACGCGTTCGCTCACCGTGGCGCGACCGTCCAGCATCCCAAGCCCCTGGCGATGCCCCATTCACCGTTCGCTTCAAGGCGCCCGATGACGGAGAGACCATCATCGACGACCACGTGCAAGGTCGCGTCGTATTCCAGAACAAGGAACTCGACGACCTCATACTGCTGCGGTCCGATGGCACCCCGACCTATAATCTGGCCGTTGTCGTCGACGATCACGACATGGGCATAACGCACGTCATCCGCGGCGTCGATCACCTTACCAATGCCGCACGCCAGTCGCAGATTTACACGGGGCTTGGTTGGACGGTGCCCGAATTTGCCCATGTTCCGCTTATTCACGGAGCCGACGGCGCAAAGCTCTCCAAACGGCACGGCGCTCTGGGACTGGAGGCTTACCGCGCCATGGGCTACTTGCCGGAAGCCTTGCGCAACTACCTCGTCCGGCTGGGCTGGAGCCATGGCGACGACGAGATAATTTCAACAGCACAACTGATTGAATGGTTTGATTTCGACGGTATGGGCAAGAGCCCGGCACGCTTTGACATTGCCAAACTAGAGGCATTGAATGCCCACTACATCCGCCACTGCGATAACCATGAATTGTTTGAACGCGCAGTACATATCATGCCGGAAATAGACGGCGGCCACGACCTTGCCGAGGCTCTGGCTCGTGGCGCAAGTGGTGCGTTCGCCGCCGCAATACCCAGTTTGAAGGAGCGCTCAAAGACGCTGCTCGAACTGATCAGCGGCGCGGGATATGTTTTTGCCTCCCGCCCGCTTGCGCTTGACGACAAGGCAACCAAGCAGATGACCGACGATAACCGCCAAATGCTCGCTGAGTTGCTGCAGGAACTGAAAACGGCAGCAACCTGGAATGCGGCTTCCCTGGAAACCGACATCCGGAATTTCGCTGAAACCAAAGGCCTCAAGCTTGGCAAAGTAGCTCAGCCGCTGCGCGCAGCCCTCACAGGCTCCACAGTTTCCCCTCCGGTGTTCGACGTCATGGAAGTGCTAGGCGAAGAAGAAAGTTTAGCGCGCATCGCAGAACAGACTACACACACCTGACACACCAAGGAACAAACGAACAGGCCGCCCGATGCCCTGATCCTTGCATGCAAGACAAGATCGATAACCTTAAAAAAGGCCGGCTAGATCACAACTATCAGCATTAACATGGGCCTTCGTGCCCCAATATTCGTGCTGCACCGCATGAAATAGCTCAAGTCCACGCGCCATGTTATTCTGTAACTAGATACAGATCACATCCCAACCATTTGTGATTCAATATTTTTTTTACGACTTACGCCTCGCCTACCGTCGAAGGGTTACCTTGTCGCAAAGCGGAATGTGGGCTACCACAGCCGCTAACAATCCCTGCCGAACTGCCAGCGCGGCGGCATAGCCTAGCTGCGCCCGCACCACTCAGGATCCCCGCCAACCATTCAGGAATGCGCAATGGCCTCATCGAACCCGACCGAAAACGCCAAACTCACCCTCAATGGCACGACCGCCGAAATGCCGGTCCGCTCGGGCACCGTGGGCCCAGACGTCGTAGATATTGGGCGACTTTATCGCGACACTGGATGCTTCACCTACGATCCAGGTTTCACCTCAACGGCCAACTGCTCTTCTAAAATTACATATATCGACGGTGACAAAGGCGTTCTGCTACATCGCGGCTATCCAATCGACCAGCTTGCGGAAAATTCCAACTTTCTCGAAGTCTGCTATCTGCTTCTCAACGGTGAATTACCGACAAAGAAGGAGCGCGATGAGTTTGATGCCGCGATAACGCGCCACACCATGGTGCATGAGCAGATGACCCGCTTCTTCACCGGCTTCCGTCGGGACGCCCATCCCATGGCAGTCGTGTGCGGTATCGTTGGCGCGTTATCGGCGTTTTATCACGACTCAACCGACATTAACGACCCCGACCAACGCCGCGTCGCCGCCAACCGCATGATCGCAAAAATGCCGACGATCGCAGCAATGGCCTACAAGTATTCAATCGGGCAGCCCTTCATTTATCCGCGCAACGATCTCGATTACACCTCCAACTTCCTGCAAATGTGCTTTGCCGTGCCCTGCGAACCCTACGTGGTCAACCCAATCGTGGCGCGTGCACTCGACAAAATTTTCATCCTTCACGCCGATCACGAGCAGAACGCCTCGACCTCAACTGTGCGGCTGGCTGGTTCTTCAGGCGCCAATCCCTTTGCCTGCATTGCCGCGGGCGTGGCTTGCCTTTGGGGGCCCGCGCACGGTGGCGCTAACGAGGCCGCGCTCAACATGTTGCAGGAAATCGGCTCGGTTGACCGCATCCCCGAATACATCAAGATGGCGAAGGACAAGAGTTCCGGCTTCCGCCTCATGGGCTTTGGGCACCGCGTCTACAAGAACTATGATCCGCGCGCTAAGGTGATGCAGAAGACCTGTCACGAGGTTCTGGACTCGCTGGGCGTTCATGACGAGCCGCTCTTGAAAGTGGCAATCGAACTTGAGCGTATCGCGCTACAGGACGAATACTTCGTCGACAAGAAGCTCTACCCCAACATTGATTTTTATTCCGGCATCACTCTGAGAGCGATGGGCTTCCCCGTTTCCCTGTTCACCGTGCTCTTCGCCGTGGCCCGTACCGTTGGCTGGATCGCACAGTGGAAGGAAATGATCGAGGACCCCGAGCAGCGCATTGGTCGGCCACGCCAGCTCTACATCGGCGAAGCCCCGCGTGAGTTCGTGCCTATGGATCAGCGCGGCTAGAGCATGTTCAACTTAGACGGACGCATATCCGGAGTTGACGAAGTAGTTGGTGCATTCGTCAGCAGGGAAGCATTGAAGCGCGGAGGCAAGTGCGGCGCTAACGGCATCGCATGTGCGCGCACGGGCCTTGCGCAGCAGCGTTTTGAGTTTCGCAAAAACCTGCTCGATCGGATT
>JBKEAX010000461.1:0-2162 GCA_047972825.1 Hyphomicrobiaceae bacterium
GCAAATTTAGTTTTCTTGTCAGGAAAATTGATTGACCTCAAGGCAAAGTCATGCGAGGCTGAATGTCGCATACAACAATCCAAATAAGCGGCAGGAGACCAAGGAGATGCCTACATCTGAAAGCGATCCTCGGATCGATAAAATGTTTCGCAACGACAGCATCTGGGCTGTCGTTGCTGTATTAGCCCTGTGGGCACTATACGGGTTTGTTTTTTATGAACTTGTGCAGACCGCAGGTGTCGAGGACACCACGATCCTCACAGTTCTTGCGATTGGCGGAAGCCTTGTGGTGCTGTTCAACACGGCTTCGATTTTCGCAATGATTAAACACTACTCTGAAGACAAGCAGCATATCTACGGGCTTGATGTGCACTACATCGATCTAGCCCGGAATGCGTCCAAGAAAGTGCCTGACAACGCCTCCACCCACTCAGCGCCTGCGGCTTAAGGGGGGGCAAATGAAACAAGAAAAATATGTACCGCCGAAACAATCGGCGATCGGGCAATTCTTTGATTCGCTCTTCCTGCTCGGGTTGGTCTTCATAGCGTTGTTCCTTCCGCTCTACTTGCAATTGGCGAGTGGAGGAAAATCCGATGTGGAGTTTGCTGAAAAAACCTGGTCCGCGATGGGGCAGAACGAAACGATGGCAAATGCCTGGGAGAAGCTGGGCATGAACGCCGAGCAAGCCAGCAGCCTCATCGCATCCCGTTTCGACTATTCCTTCAGTCTGATTGGCTTCCTGGTGACGGCGCTGGTCGTCTTTGCCTACTTTTACATCGTCGTTCACTACTCAAGGGTTGAGTACAAGGACGTGATCGCGGAGCGTTTCGGACAGGCGGGAGACGACAAATGAATCCTGAAATGAATTTGTTTATGATTTTGGAATATGCCGCGTGGGCAATCTCCGGGTTGCTTGGCGCCTGGATGCTGTTTGACATGGTCAAGACGAACCGGGCGTATTCCAATGATGTTCTGCTCTCCTCCAAGGAGGGCGAGATTGATGACGCTCTGGTCATTGATCCTCCGCATCAAGGAGGACACCTATGACCCAATACACAGCAGTGCACGGCGAGAAGATCTCGCTTTTGCGGGTGCTGGGACCGGGCCACGTTTGGGCGCTCGGTGTCGGCATCGTTCTGGTTGGCGAATACATGGGCTGGAACTTCGCGGTGGGCAAGGGTGGTGCCATTGCGGCACTTATTGCCTGCTGGTTTGCCGGCCTTCTTTATACATGCGTCGCCATGATCGACTCAGAAGTGACATCGACAGTGGCGGCCGCGGGAGGACAGTACGCACAGGCCAAGCACATTGTTGGCCCGTTGATGGCTTTCAACGTTGGGCTATTTCTTGTTTTTGCCTACACGATGCTGGAAGCAGCCAACGCTATTACTCTGGGATACCTTGTGCAGGTTGTCGGTGAGATGGCGGGCTTCGAAGGGGTGAGTGACAAGCCGTTCATCGTGCTAACCATCATGTTCCTGGCCTGGCTGAATTATCGTGGTGTCTACGCGACGCTGACGTTCAACCTGGTCATCACGGCGATTGCGTTTATTGCGATCATCGTCTTGTTTGCCGCAACCAAGCCGTGGACGAATGAAATCCTGCATCATCGTGAACTTCTAAACGGCCTGCCGTACGGCTGGCTTGGTGTCGTTGCAGCGCTTCATTTCGGCCTGTGGTACTACCTGGGCATTGAAGGAACGTGTCAGGCTGCTGAAGAGGTTCGCTCGCCTGCGCGTTCCCTGCCATTGGGCACGATGCTTGGCATGATCACACTTCTCCTTGCAGCAACGATGACCTGGTTCGTTTGCGTTGGCCTGATGCCGTGGGAGTATCTGGGGCAGGCTACGACTCCGTTGTTCGACGCTGCCCGTATGACGGGATCCACGTCACTCATGGTGCTGCTGTTCGTTGGCACGATGTTTTCGACGTTGGCTTCTGCAAACGGCTGCATCAATGACGCGTCGCGGGCGTGGTTCTCGATGGGGCGCGACCAGTACCTGCCGGCATGGTTTGGTGCTGTTCATCCCAAGAATCGCACTCCGTTCCGATCGATCGTCTTCCTGGTTCCGGTGGCCCTGGTGTTTGCCTATTTCGCACCGCTCGATCAGGTCATTACGTTCTCGATCCTGTCGGGTCTACTTGGCTACACGTACATGTC
>JBKEAX010000493.1:0-4352 GCA_047972825.1 Hyphomicrobiaceae bacterium
GTGTCGTCCTGGTGTTCGTGGCCGTCTTCTTGTTGACCGCGTCCCACGAGGGCCACTTCCTCGACATATGCTTCGAGGTTGCCAGCGCCTATGGAACGGTCGGTCTGTCGCGCGGCTATACTGGCGAACTTTCAGATTTCGGCCGTGCCGTTATCATTGCCGTCATGTTCCTGGGTCGTGTCGGCCCGCTGACGCTTGGTTTCTTCATCGCGACGCGCACAACCCCACGCGTGAGATACCCGGAGGGCAGCCTGCATCTTGGATGAGGATGCGGCGCCTAGAGCGCCGCGCTCTAATCGTCCGATACAGGTCGTGGGATCATGAATGTGGCCAGAATGCTAAGTGCCGATAGGCCTGTGGCGATCAGGAAGAGCGGGCCGTAGCCAATATGATCGGCAATGATCCCGGCTGAAAATGAACCGGTCAAGTATACAAGCAGCTGTCCACTTGCCAGAATCGTGAAATCCGTGCCTGGCTGCTTTTGAGACGCAACCGCCATGAATAACGAATAGAGCGCCACGATCTCCATATATCGGACTATGGTTTGGCCGGCGGCTGCGCCAAATATGACGGCATGTGTTTGCCATATACCGTTTGCATGCAAGGCAAACACCAGAAAGCACACAGTGCGCAGTACGCTCAGCAGGAAAAGAGTCCAGCGCGCACTTGTCATTCGAATAAGCAATGCAGCAGCAGCAGCGCCAGCAAGTCCTGCCGTGGCAGCAGAAGCCCCGCTGAGATACCCGATCCAGTCCAGTGGCACGCCAATATCGACAAGATAGCTGCCTTCCATTGATTTAACGAGCCCTTCACTGCACCGGTAAACCATTGCAAAGAGCAGGACCTGAATGCTGAGTGGATTCAGGAAAAATGCTTTCAATGATGCTTGTCCATCGATATCGCGTTGGCGGCGATGATCCGCGCCCTGTTCCAGCAGGCCGTCATCATCCTCGACAATCCACGATGAGATCAAAAGCGGCAATGCCGCAGCCGCAGCAATAAGCAGAACCGTCCACTGCCATCCGATATGGCCATAAAGAACCAGTGACAGAGTTCCACCGACGAGGACGCCGATGGCCACGCTCCCCCCTTGAATGGCATTGCCAACAGCCCGGTCCTCCCGAGCCAGATGGCGCATGGCATAACCGTCCGTGGCAATATCCTGAGTACCGATGAGAATGGCAAGGACCACGCCAGTGGCGAATATCACCGGCACGTTGAGCGGTGACACGAAGGCAAGCGCGACCAACATCGCGCAAACGCCAGTTTGTGTGATGATAATCCACCCTCGCCGATGGCCCAGACCAGGAATGCGCAGCCGGTCGACGTAAGGTGCCCAAAGGAACTTCAAAACCAACGGCAGAATGAGAAGGCTCATGGCACCAATAGCCGAGCGCGACACGCCCTGATGCCTCAGGATTGGCGGCAATGCTGCTGCGAACAGATACGTTGGCAGGGATTGTGCGAGATATAACGCAGCAATGACGATGAATAACCGGAAGCGCGGCGTGCGGGCCGAATTCGATTTGTTCATTCAGGCTTCGCCACCCCTCCACCTGAACGGTGCCCGATCAGGTTGCCAAGCCACCAGCGTGCATCACACTCATTTTCAGCCAGCCTGACAGGGAAAGTCCACAAACGCTCCATTGCATCTTGCATTTGAGGCGTTGAACGCACCCCAACAATTGCGAGACCAACGCAATGCGCATTCATTTCTTCTATCGATTGTTTGTAGAGCAGGTTCTGTTCGCGGCGACCATTGGGTGACAAGCCATCGTCGGCATTGAGCACTGCGAGCAACCCAAAAGGGGATTGGCGGGCGCCAAGGTCACGTAAAGCACGAATGTAAGCCGATTCATCTTCAGCTGTGATGGGACCGGAAAAGCACAGCCGTAATACACCATCCCCAAAATCGCACTGCTCGAACACGTCTTCGCTCCCCCTGCCTCAGGAGTTTGCGGGAGACCCTGAGTGCAATTTTATAGTTTGTGACTCACAACTGAACAAACGGCAGGCGCTTTGATCAAGCACCTGCGCCTTTCAAGCCTGGAGACTAGTTTCGCACTCTGTGTTTACCCACGATTGGTAACCTTCGCCTGGGCATTAGATCGCGTTCACTTTCCACGGAATCGCGAACGCGCTCTATTTTCTTTTAGTTTGAGCATGTTCTTCACGCCGAACCGCGTACACTTCGGCTGAACATGCTCTAGACGTCAGCTCCAGAATACGAGCGTCCCGATCAAGCATCAAAAATCAATCTTATAGCCCACGCTAACAGTCCGGCCAAACGCATTGACCGGAATATTGCGTGTCGCTGTTGCTGTGGGGTTTTCGTATGTGGCATCGAACAAGTTGCGTGCCGAGAACATCAACGTGCCGCCAGCCAGTTCATACTGCCCAAGCACGTTGAACGTCCAGGCATCCTCGATGTCGTATTCGCGCTGAGACCCGGTGTCTTCGTGATCGCGTTCGGAGAAATACTCCACTTCGCCACGCAGATATAAACCATTGTCAAACGTGTAACTCACGTAAGCCAATCCACGGAAAGGAGAAGCGATACGATTGTTAGGCAGATATGTGTCGACATCGCCGTCGTCATCGGTGTCGTACTTGCCTTCCCGATAGGACAGAACAACACCCGCCATCAGCTTGTCTGTTAGCTTGGCATCGCCGGTGAACTCCACGCCATAGATCTCTTCGCGCTGCTGTGCGACGGAATTGGTGGCCGCATCAAACGTCACGCCCTGATCCGAAGTACTAAGGAAGCCGCTGATCGTGCCGGAGAAACGATCCCATTTGCCGCGCAAGCCGATCTCGTAATTATTCACTTTTTGCGCTTCTGGCGCGATGTTAGAAAAATCAAGCGTTCCCCCCAACGGATTGGACTGCCCGGCGCGCCTTGTAAAGGCCCCGACATCAGGCAACTCATAGCCTTGAGAGAAACCACCGAAAAACTGAATGTTGCGCGACAGATCTACGGTGCCACCGATGTTGAAGGTCACTGCGTCATATTCTGAATCGCCACCTATCACATTGGCTGGCTGGAAAACGCATTCCGTTCCACCGAGGTAGAGTGGACCACACAGCCCTGCAACCGCAGCAGGCGGTAGAGGAAGTCCATATACGGTCGGAATATCTACCACGTAGGCTGGACGCGTGAAATCATCGACAGAGAGCTTGAATTTCTCATATCGCACGCCGCCGCGCAGATTGAACCAGGTGGTGACGGGCACATCCAACTGGCCAAATGCTGCATAACTGTGCTGTTGCATCGGAGCAATTGCTGCAACGTCATCAAGGAAATACTGCCGGACTTTTTCGTAGTTGTAGTCCGCACCCCAGGTCAGTCTTGCGCCGGTGTAAACCGCATCCAGGGGACTATCGATCGTCAGGTTTACACCGGTACGCTTTGAATCTTGTGTGGTCTGGTTTTCAGAATATGGATCTGCCGGGTTGCCAGAAAAATAAACGAACGGGTTGGCGATTGAGATCTCGGAAAAGGCGTAGCGCTTTTCCATATCGTTGTAGAACGCCTTCACGTCGAGTTTTCCGAGTGCAAAGTCCGTATTGGAGTACACGAAGCTCAGATACTTGGAATCTTCCTGAACATCCTCGCCTGGGTAACGTGCACCGAAATCCGGCCGCACCGGCGATACGTCATAGTTCGTCAAATAATCGGGGCTCTGGTTCCAGTACGTCCATTCCGCACCAAGCTCAAAGCGCTGTGGCCCCGTCTCGTACCCCAGCTTGACGCGGCCATTGACGTAGTCGCTGCGATCGAGACCGCCTTGCCCGATCAGCGAATCGGAGGGCAGTTCGCGGCCGGAGCCGTCATATGTTCTATCGGTGAACTGGCCTGTCACACCGCCGTAATAATCCCATTTTCCACTCTTGCCGGAAATTGATGCGCTTGTACTCGGCATCAAGGAATCGCCGACATTGGCGGTAAATGCGCTGAGCCGCGAGGTGATGGAGATCGCCGGCTTTCCCTCTTTTCCACGCTTTGTGATGAAGTTAATCGTGCCGCCACTGGCGCCGGATCCATATAGGCTGCTTGAGCCGTTGAGCACCTCGATGCGCTCGACATTGTTCAAGTCGATGAGCGACAAGATCCGCGAGCTGTCACGCAATGGCGTTGTGCGGGGGACGCCATCCACCAGAATGAGCGTATTACGGCCGCGGAAAGACTCTGACGCGCCAGAAACCGTCTGATTGGAAACGGAAAATCCGGGGATCAACTTGGCGATGGCATCCGTTGGATCACTGGAAACCGACAGTTGCCGTGCAATCTGGTCCTGAGTGATCACCTGAACCGACGCCGGCACATTTTCGAGTGACCGTTCGGCGCGGAC
>JBKEAX010000497.1:0-1892 GCA_047972825.1 Hyphomicrobiaceae bacterium
TCGCTCAAAGCAGGCGCGGAAATACATCCCGGTAGCCCATGGCGCTGGGATCGAACAGAATATCGCTCGGCTTCAACGGCCGCGCCAGCGCCAAGCCCTCCAGCGACCGGCACCGGGACAACGCCACGTAGGCCTGGCCGTGTGCGAACGTGCCCCGGCCCAGGTCGATATAGACCCGGTCAAGCGTCAATCCCTGCGACTTGTGGATCGTCAAAGCCCACGCAAGCCTTAGCGGAAACTGCTTGAAGGTACCCGCAACCGTCTCGACCACCTTTTCCGCAGTCTGGTCGAATGCATAGCGGCGGCTCTCCCACGATACCGGATCAATTTCGTACTCCCGCCCGGAAATTTCAACAAAGACCTGCCGCTCGGTCAGCCGGGAAATGCGTGCAATCGTCCCATTCACCCAGCGGCGGTCCGGGTCGTTCCGCAGCAGGATCACCTTGGCACCTGGCTTCAGCACAAGCACCTGATCTGTTGGTTGTGCCGCGGTGTTGAATTCCCCCGTAACGCCAGCTTCGTAGGAATAAGCCCGCGATGGCAGGGCGTCGAGATAGGCCATGTTGATGCGCTGGGCGGCGGCGTTTGTCGGCGTAAGGATGACATATGGGTCGCCCTCACCCAGTGTACGCACCGGATTAACCTGGTCATTCAGCACGCTCAGATCATTTTCGTCCGCCTCGCCGTCGCGCACGCGGTTCAGCACCCGCAGCAGCGTTTCATCGTTCTGGCGGAAGACCTGTTCCAGCTCCAGCAGTGTCGTGCCAGCACCTTCAGCCAATGCACCGATCGAAAAGAAGAATGGCCCGCCATGCGCACTTTCCAGGTGCTCTGCCACCTCATGATCCGTTATTACCGGCGGTAGCTGGTGTAAATCGCCAAACATCAAAAGTCTGACACCGCCGAATGGTTCACGCGGGCGGCCACGATTTATGCGTAGCGATAGATCAATGGCGGCCATCAGGTCGGAGCGGACCATTGAGACTTCGTCAAGGATCAACAGTTCCAGGCGCCGCATTACGCGCCCATTGCGGCTGCGCTTCACATCCTCGGGCCGGATAAGGCGCGGCGGTAGTCCGAAGAACGAATGAATGGTTTGGCCGCCGACATTAACAGCAGCAAGCCCTGTCGGAGCCACGACCACCGTCTCGGCGGCGATAGTGTCCCGCAAACAGCGCAGCAATGTGGACTTGCCGGTGCCAGCACGGCCGGTCACGAATAGATGCCCGGCACCATTTTTTGCGAAATCCAGTGCAGCTTCATATTCGGCTGTAGGTGTGACGTCAGCCGGCCAGCCATGTTTGGCAACCGGCACCGGCGGTTGTTCTAGTCCGGTTTCATCGTTGACCGCCAAGCGCGGATCCCCCTGCACGCTGTTCTACCGTGGCGTTGCCTCATGCGAGGATACCGCGATTGCAACGACACGTGCATAGGAAGGGGGCGCGCTCAAGTCAAAGCCGCCCCCTATGAAGACCGTGGATGGAGAACGTGGCGGAAAAAGGCGTACGCAAGCATGTTTAGCTGAAGTGTATAACGGTAGAGCCGTGAAAAACATGCTTCAAACGCAAGAGTATCCGTTCCGTCTAGACGCCTCGCTAATCCCGTAGGATGAGATCAATCCGCTGACATGATGAGGAGTTTGAAATTCTTGTCGAGCTTGACGTCATATTGGCCGTCTTTGCATTTTGCGTCATCGATCTCGTAGTAGCCCGAGGCCTCACTCTCTTTTTCCATCTCCCCGCCCGAGCAGCCAAGTGCAGTTAAAGCCTCGGTGATCTTTTTCGCTTCTTCTTCCGTCGGCTTCTCATCTGCGAAAGCCTGCGGTATCGCGAGTGCCGAAAGAGCAAGTGCGAGAACGAACTTTTTCATGTCTGTGCCTCCATAGCGCAGAT
>JBKEAX010000549.1:0-1746 GCA_047972825.1 Hyphomicrobiaceae bacterium
AGATGGATCGAGAAGATCCTCGATATCTGCTTCTTTCGGGGGCGATGAAACAAAGGCGTCAGATATGAAGAGCACGTTCTTGTCGCTGATCAGTTTTGACTTCACCAGTTCATCGCGCGTGGTCTTGGCGTCTTTCTCGTGATCGAGAAGAGCCAGAACATTTAGCTGCTCCGACGAGAGAAGGGCGACCATATAAGGGATCTTTTGGGCGCCGCCTGCCGGAGTGATCGCAAGGTTATCCATAAGGCCGCCGCCGCCGTTTGCGTTGAGGTATTCCGAGATCGACGACAATGCCCAATAATCTGTTACGCCTTCGACGACGAGGTTGTTCGGCCCGACAAAAAGGCTTTGCGCCAGGTCGTAGCCAAGGGCGGCCTGCAACGGGAACAGGGTTCGTGCGTCGCCAGAGGGATCATTGGAAACGGTTGTTCCGACATCCTCGGCGATGCTTACGGTACGAACGGTATCGAGCCGGTGCGTCGGCACCATGAATGGCGAGTGCGTTGTGTACAGAATCTGGTTTTTGAAGTCTGTCTCGAAATGATTCAGCAAGTCACGCTGGGATTTTGCGTGAAGATACAGTCCAGGCTCATCGAGCAACAGGATAGCATCTTCCGCTGCGCCGCCATTGGTGTCGGCAGCGAAGGTCATATAGAATGAGAAAAACCACTGGAAGCCACGGCTGCGTTCGTTGAGATTGACCTCAACATCAAATGTGGCGTTCGGATCGGACACGAATGTGTTGATGTGTTCGGCATCCGTGTCAAAGCGCACTTTTAACGATCGGTCTTTCCAAAGGCGGCGAATTTCCGAGGTGATAACGGCGCTGGCACGGTTTGCGAGCTGATTGCGCGTTTCGTGTGCCTTCTCGCTGAGGAGCTTTTGCAGTTCCTCCGGCCGCAGTCCTGCAACCTTGCACATTTTTTCAAAATTCTTGTCGGCAAGGGTGAGTTTGTTCTCCGCCTTCCGTTGAATGAATTCAGCGATGTTCTGATGCCCATTCAGTTCGGGATATTCTTCCAGATACATGAAGACGGGCATGTGTTCGACAGCCCATTGCCGTGCCTGCTTCTCGCCTTCCACGTCGCCGGCAATTTTTTCGGCAAGCTCTTCCAGGTCGGCAACATGTGCATCCTGCGTGGCGGTGAGTTCGGCGTCTGCTGAAGCCAGCGCCTGACGCAGTGCTGTCAAGGCAGCCTTTGCCTTGGTCGCCCAGGCAAGTGCATCGGAGGGGGGCGCTATATCTGCTTCAAACTTGTCGGCCGCAATCTCCAGCGGAGTGCGGACTGCGTCATCGAGTTTGGCAGCGGTGGCCTTCACAGCGGGCACAATTTTGCGAACCTAGGCTTTTATTTCTGCTAAGTCGAATTCCTGTGCTGTTACGCCTTCAAAGCCAATAGTCCGCTTGTCGCCGTAGGCACGGTTAATTCTAACGGCGGTAGCGGTTCCGCCACGTGACCAAAGGTCGGCCAGTTCCTCTCGATCATCATCGTCCAGATCCCAGACAGTTGAAACAACGGGTGTAAAATCGGTGCATTCCTCAAGCCTGCGATGGCGGGGAAAGTCTTTGACCTTGTTCAACGCTTTGAAGCCGTCGCTGGGGTTCAGGCTGTGCAATGCGCGCAAAAGGTTGGATTTGCCGCTCTCGTTTCGCCCGAGAAGCGATGTGAGTTGGCCGACATGAATAAAGCCGCTGTCGCTGATCGAGCGGTAATTCTGAATGCGGAACTGGTTGAGTTTCATGAT
>JBKEAX010000602.1:0-2609 GCA_047972825.1 Hyphomicrobiaceae bacterium
TCTGTTTCTCAAGCGGTGAGTTGAGCCAGCAGGAGGGCGATGCAGCGCGCAGCGGCGCTGCGGGCAAATCGCACGACGCACTGGCTTGCCACCGCTTGGAAACCCGAAGGGCCGGGCGAATTTGGTTCAAGATCGAAGTGGACGTCGCAGACCATAGCAGCGCTATGGCCAAGACGGACGCCGAAGAGATTGGAGCAAATTCGCCTCGGCAGAATGGTTCACAATTGTCGCCCGGCGCTCTAACATACACCGTGCCATACTTCGCGACGCCAGTCGGATGCAGAAAACGGCAATTCGCCAGACTGGCCTGCAGACACCACGCCACCAAAGCACATCGCTCCATCCTCACGGACCTCGGTCCTGTGGCCACGATCTGCAAGATTTTCCCGAGCCGGGTGCGCCGCTTCGATCAGCAATTTTCCATCCTCACTGCGCCAACGCGGCGCGGCAATGGACTGGGCCAACTCCATCGGTTCAGGCCCCGACATTCGCGCAATGATCTGCAGCAGTGTTTGAATCTGTCCATCCGCACCTGGCGTTGCAAGCGCCGTTACGCCCTCATCACCAACCAGGATTGACGGCGCCAGCGTATGCACCGGAAATTTTTCCGGCGCAGCATCGTTAGGCGCTTGCGTGAAACCTTGAGCCCGATTGTTCAGCGCAAAGCCACCCTCCCGAACATAAACGCCCGAACCGAACTCATCAAACACGCTGACAAGAGAAGAAATGACTAGGCCCTCGCTATCCGCAGTGGCAACGCCGGCTGTATGCAAATAAGCGCGCGGGCCGCCACGCAGCGAAGCACGCTCCATATTGATGTCCAGGTCTCTACCAATAAGTGCCGTAGCTTCAGCCGCGTGATCGCGATATGCAAAGCTCGCCTCTGTCAGCTCAACGCACACGTGTTCGAGGTCGATCTGGTCTCGCACATCAAGGCGTCCAAGATTTTCCAGACACATGCTGAGCAGAAAACCTTGTGTCATTGGCGGCTGAACATAAACCCGCCCGCCTTGCCACGCGACAGATACGGGGGGATCAATCGTTGTCGCATGTCGAGCCAGATCGCCCGTTGAAAGTTGCCCGCCCATCCCGACAACCGCGGCTTCGATAGCGGCCGCCATGGGGCCTTGATAGAAAGCTTCCCCGCCCCGTTCTGAAATATCAGCCAGAAGCGCTGCAAGTTGGGGCTGCGCCGTGCGAACAGGCGAGTTCACTACGCACCAGTCGGCACATCCCCCTGCCTCCAACCTGGCGCGGTGATCGTTCACAGCGCGCGCCGTCGCTTTACCCAACGGGGTACCGTTTGCCGCAAGCTCGTGCGCGAACGCAAGACACGCGCCGAGTGATAGCTTGCCAAACCGTGCATTCATCTCCGTCCAGGCATCGACGATACCAGGCACAGTCACTGCGGTCCCATCCGGCCCGGCGCGATCAAAGGCCGGATTGGCTGGCGATTTTCCAAAACCATTGATCGCCACCACATTCCCGCCCGGCTGATGGACCAGCGCAAGCAAATCACCGCCAATGCCGCATGAGGCAGGCAGAACGACACACAGCACAGCTTGCGCAGCAATCATCGCATCTGCCGCATTGCCGCCCTGAAAAAAAGCCTGCTGGCCGGCCGCAACCGCCAGCGGATGTGCAGCCGAAACCGCACCAGTTCGCCCCGTATGCCTTGCACGAATTGGTCTCATATCTCTAACAATCCAGGTAAATGGAACACGATAAAAGGAAACGCGATAAACCGGGCAATGGTCAAGGCATCGGCAGCGAAAAATGAAGCAGCGCCGCAGAATACGTCCTGCACCCTACCACTCCCTGCGCTCCGTACACTTCTTGCCTGTTTCGTCCTGGCAGACGATCCTGCAGCCTCATTGTTCTTGGGTCCGGACCCTAAGCCGGATCTGTTTCTCATCTTACTTTTCGGGCATTGAAGCGCCGGGGCGGGACTCCGCAAGCTCGCGGCGTATGGCAGCAATTTCTTCCATCATCTTTACCTGATTGCGCAGTATCGCGATCTCAAGCTCCTCTTCATGCTCGCGGGCGTGGGACTGCATTGAATCAACAACGACACCAATCACGAGGTTGAGAACCACCCAGCTCGACAAAACGATGAAGGTTATGAAAAAGACCCAGGCCACCGGATGCGTGCGCATGACATCGCGCGCCAGATCAGGCCAACCTTCCAGTGTCATCACAGAGAACAGCGAAAAAGCGCTGGCACCAAGTGAACCAAAAGCTTCGGGATGATCCGTGCCGAACAGCTTTGTGCCCATAACGGAGAACACAAAAAGCAGCAGCGCCAACAGCAGCATGATTGAGCCCAGGCTCGGAATCGCCTTCAAGAACCCCTCAACCACACGCCGCAGCGAAGGCAGGACCGTGACCAGACGCAACAACCGCATCGCACGCAATGCGCGCAGCGAGGCAAAAGCGTCGTTGGCAGGTGCGGCGGAAATGACAACCACAACCAGGTCAAACCAATTCCACGGATCACGCCAGAAATCGCGCCTGAATGTAAAAATTTTCAGCGCCATCTCCACAACAAAGACAACCGCAATCACGCCATTGGCAGCTTCGAGAAAACCTCCCCACGGCTTTTCCAGCCA
>JBKEAX010000083.1:0-6480 GCA_047972825.1 Hyphomicrobiaceae bacterium
TATCAACGCGCAGACCCGGCTGCGTGTCGCCGTGCTAGAAATCCTGAACATTTTTGACTCTCCGACCAAGCTGCTTTTTTGGTTGCGCTTTTGTGCGTATGTGGAGAGTAGATATGCGCAAGCTGATAAAATATTAATGCGCAAACTAGTTGTAATTCGTTGTAAAACAAGCCCTACTCGACTGAATTAAAACTGATGAATTTTTTTAACGTTTCAAAAATGATTGAAAATCGTTGGTGATAGCAAACAGCGCACGATGGGTCTTCGCGCAAGTATTCACACCTCGCGCCTGCAATGGTTGTTTTTTTGGAAGAACAGTAAATGTGCCGTGGTTGCTGAGACGCTACCTCGACGACCTCAATGGAGGCAACGCGTTCTAATTTCTTATATTTGGGCCATGTTCTTCACTCTGAACCGCTCTACACTTCGGCTAAACATGCTCTTAATCACGCCGCGAATTTTTGGATTCGCTCATCTCAAGCGCGTACCGAATTTGCCTGGAACAACTCGACGATGGCGAACATTCTCGGCCTTTGGGCCGTCTTACGGGATGAGCTTATAGCCGCCCGTCTCCGTTACCAGAAGCTCAGCATTAGATGGATCTTTTTCAATTTTCTGGCGCAGGCGGTAAATGTGCGTCTCAAGCGTGTGTGTTGTTACACCGGCATTGTAGCCCCAGACCTCGTGCAGCAGCACATCGCGCGTAACGACTTTCTCACCAGCCCGGTAAAGATATTTCAGGATTGATGTTTCCTTCTCCGTCAGCCGGATCTTGCTATCCTTTTCGTCGACGAGAAGTTTGGAGGCCGGTTTGAATGAATAGGGCCCAATGGCGAAGACGGCATCCTCGGACTGTTCGTGCTGGCGCAATTGCGCGCGGATGCGGGCGAGCAGAACGGCAAACTTGAACGGCTTGGTAACATAGTCATTAGCGCCAGCGTCGAGGCCGAGGATCTGATCGGCGTCGCTGTCGTTGCCCGTCAGCATAATGATCGGGCCTTTGAAACCAGATTTGCGCAGCAGCTTGACCGCCTCCCTGCCGTCCATGTCCGGCAAGCCAACGTCAAACAATATCAGGTCGAAATGATCGTTCCTTGCAGTTTCGACGCCTTTGCTCGCCGTACCGGCGATCGACACTTCGAACTCGTCGTGCAGCGCTAGCTGATCATGGAGCGAAGAACGCAGATCCTCATCATCGTCAACAATCAGGACCTTCCGGGCCGTGCTCATTTCTGGTGGGCTCCTTGTGGCGGGTACTTCTTGGCAGGGTGTTTATACAGAGGTGATACTAACATTGGGACTCGTGCTCAGGTAGTATAGCAGGTGGAGAATTGCCAGGGCTGCCCCTAACGGGATTCACACCCCAATGCAGTTCAAACCCCGTAAAATGCGCGTGAAAGCACTTTCGGCAGGTTTGGAGCAAGGCTGGCTCAGAGCTGGCCACCGGCTGTGGGTCCGTAGTTCTGGGGGAAACGGCCGGCGCGTGATCAGGCGTGAGGGTGACGGGACCACTCCGGCAGGGGTGTGGCGGCTGGCCCATAACCGGACTGCCAGACCGGGTGTTCGGGCGCCGGGCAAGCTCCAATTTATTCGACCTCAATTACCACTCCTGCGCGGCGCGGATCACCGGTGCCGACCATAACACCATCGCTTGCCATGGCAACGGCATGCACACCGCCGAAGAACATGTTGGGCTCTGGCCAGCCCTTGGCATCGGGAAATTCGCCAAGCAAGGCGCTTATTGCTTTGGCACCAAATTGTTCCTCATAACTTGCCGTTCCGCATTTTTCGACATGCAGGCGCGGGGCCACGACCGCATCGGCAAGCGGCATTCCGTGATCTATCGTGTTTATTGCAACTTGCAGGACCGCTGTGCGGATGCGGTTGGAGCCACCAGAACCCAAAGCGATCAGGCGGCCGTCGGCGGTGCGAATGATGGTGGGCGCCATCATGCTCGACATGCGTTGACCCGGCGTCCACAAGCCGAATCCATCAGGGTTCAGGTCTTCCTCCCCCAACATATTGTTGAGCATGAACCCGTATGGGCCGACGAGATAACCATTACCCTCGCCGTTTGACACCGTACTAGCAGCGGCCCGTCCTTCCGCATCCACCACCGATATGTGCGTGGTGCCGCGGTAGGCCCGCGCTCGGTTGGACAATTCAGCTAGATGGGCTGCAATAATATCACCGTCCTGCAGGCTCGCGGGTGCCGATGCATGTGTTCGACGGGCGTCGTTGGCTGCGGCCATGACGTGGGCAAGCTCTGTGATCGTTGATGGGCGCTGCCCTACTAGGTTTTCGAGCAGTTTGAGTGAAAATGCGATCAGTGCACCACTCGCAGCAGGAGCGGGATTGAGAACAAGTTCAGCACCGTTATGCCGGGTAACGAGTGGCGGACGGCATTCGACTTCATAGTCTAAGAGGTCATGAGCATCGAGGTGGCCACCATTTTGGGCAGATTGGCGGATGATCTCGCGTCCGACTTCACCATCACGAAAGAGTATCTCTCCTTGCGCGGCCAATAAAGCAAGCGTTTCAGCAAGGTATGGGTTACGCAGAATTTCACCTTCGCGCAGTGGCACACCGCCGGGTGCAAAGATCTTCGCGCTATCGGCATGATGGGCGTAGATCGGCGCAACAATGGAAAACAAATATGCCTGGAATGCACTGACGATGACGCCTTCGTTGGCGGATTTTATAGCCGGGCGGACGAGGTCAGCCATGGCCATGCTGCCGTGCGCGCGATGAACGGCAAACAGACCTGGTACGAAGCCTGGAGTCGCGGCAGCGCCCAGACCGATATGGAATTCCTGTTTCGCAGGGCCGAAGTCTACTTCAACACCAAAGAACTGGGTCTCTTCAGAAGCGCGTTTGCTGCGTGGCGTATCTACGAAGAAGTCATAAAGCACATCCCCGCCGCCAGCAGGGTCATACCCCATCAAGAACCCGCCGCCGCCCGGTGAAGCCAGCACGGGCTCGGCGACGCAGGCTGCGAAGAGGCCGGCGATCGCCGCATCGAATGCGTTGCCTCCGGCGCCGAGTATCTCAGCAGCCGCGGCAGCCGTTGCCTGGTGGCCAGCAGCCACTATTCCCTTTGTCATGTCAGGCTTTCAAATTCAGATGAGGGAGTGTCTTGAGATCGAGTTCAGGTTTCATAGTTCCATGAATACGATCCAGATCATTGTTTCTCGCTGCGTTTTTCAAGGCTCTACCGTTGCACACTTCAGCTAAACATGCTCTTGATTTGTAGCAGGTTTTTCACGCTGAACCGCTGCACACTTCGGCTGAACATGCTCTAGTCAAACTGAACCCAGGCTGATGAACTTATAGGATTCATCGATCAACGCAGCCTTTTGCAAGGCATCACCACTTATTGTCATCTTCAATTAGACAGCTTCGGGCCCTTCCGATCATCTTGCGCTGAATCCGATCTGGGACATCAAGATTTTGCTTTTGGACCTTCAAGAAGGCAGGACGAGCTGAATGGACAGAAGGCTGCTCACGGGAAAACCCTTACGCGAACGGATTCTCGGTGAGGTGGCGGAATTCGTTGACGAGAGGCAGCGTGCGGGAAAACAGATCGGCAGGATCGTTTCCATCGCTATTGGGGAGAGCGAGCCCGTTGCAGTTTATATTCGAAATCAGGCCCGGGCTGCAAAATTAGCGGGACTGCCGTTCGAAGAGTTGTTATGGCCGGCCGACATTTCACAGAACGAGTGCAAGCGGCGCATTTCTGAATTGAACGATGCGCCAGACGTGCTGGGAATCATTCTGCAGCGGCCAGTTCCCGAACAAATCAATGTTCGTTCGCTGCAATCAGCCATACATCCGTTGAAAGACATTGAGGGCATGAACCCCGCGTCGATCGGCAATATCGTTTACAACGATCTTGCCCTGGCGCCATGCACCGCAGCAGCCTCTGTTGAACTCATCAATGAAACCGGGCTAAAGCTGCACGGCCTGGAAGTGGTGATGATTGGCCATTCCGAGATCGTCGGCAAACCAGCAGCATTCTTGCTGATGTCGGCAGGTGCTACCGTGACAGTCTGCCATCATCTCACTCGCTCCGTTGCGGTGCATTCACGACGCGCCGATGCCGTGCTCGTAGCTGTCGGCATACCAAAGTTTCTGACTGCCGACATGGTCAAGCCTGGCGCTGCCGTCATCGATATCGGGATCAACCAGGTCTCCGGCCCTGACGGCCCAACGATTGTTGGAGATGCCGATACAGAAGGTTTGCTTGACGTTGCCAGTTGGGTAACGCCCGTGCCAGGCGGTGTGGGGCCGGTTACCGTTGCCATCTTGATGCGCAACGCGGTCGCTGCACACCGTATGCAGGATGCTGCCGGTTGGCTGGAGGGATGAGCACGCCTTCACGCAGCAAGAAGACGCTTATTATTAAATAGCATGCTTGGAACAACCAAGCTTTTCACAAAAATGACCAGCCAAAAAAAGAGCTGGCGTTCTGGAGGAAACCGCCCATCGAGGAGGGAACTGAGTTTGAATATTTGCGAACACCATCACACAGACGTCGGTAGAGAAGTCAAAATAAAACGTAATTTTCTTTCCATATCTCCACATTCGAAATTTGCTCAGGGTCGTATTTTGAAAGTATCTGGCGATTTGCGTTTCGTGAAGTTCAAAGGCCGCAAGACGCCGATGTGGTTGAACGTCCTGCTTCTGGAGTGACGTGACGACTGCCCCGATCTGGTATTGATCGGAACATTACAATTGAGGTTGGCAAGGCGGTCGTCAAAGCGCTTCCACCAGGTTATGGACCTTCCACGCTGTTCTAACCGATACGCCCGCCAAGCCAAGCAACTAGAGCATGATTGCAGCTATGAAGCTCGTAATTGTGCTCTATTTTTTTGACATTGCAGCATCCATGTCAGTTCCAAGCTTTCTGGGATTTGATTGCTGAAATACGTTCGTTCTCCAGCGCGAAACAAGAGAGCCTGGAACATGAGTTCCAGGCTCTTTTGCCGCAACCCCCCCGGGGAAGCGCGTGGCCATGCGGCGGGAGATCCGCTGGCCAGAGCACGATTGCTTTTTCCTGAACCGCAACCGAACTCTGTTTGGTGTGCCTTGCTGGATGCTTCACTCTGAAGCGCGGTTACATCCCAGCGCAGCGTATTCCGGCGTGCCGGGCTTAAAGCCCGACGCGCTGGCTGCCTGAGCCGAACTCTGGATAGGCTTCAAGACCGATCTCGGCTTTATCGAGACCACCGATCTCGTCTTCCAGTGACGGCCGCAAGCCAACCGTTACGCGCAGAATGCCCCACACGATCACACTGGCCACGATCACGAATGCGGCAACAGAGCCGACACCGATCGCCTGAGCCATGAAGTTGGCATCCGAGTTGGTGAGCGGCACAATCATCGTGCCCCAGATGCCGGCCATGAGATGAACCGGAATGGCGCCGACGACATCGTCAATGCGCAATTTGTCGAGAAGCGGAACTGCGAAGACGACGATCGCACCACCGACTGCACCAATCGCCAGTGCGATGGGCAATGTCGGAGCCAACGGCTCAGCCGTGATCGAAACCAGTCCAGCGAGGGCGCCGTTCATGACCATGGTCACGTCAACCTTGCCGTAGATGAGCTGTGTCAAGATCAGAGCTGCGATGACGCCACCGCATGCCGCCATGTTCGTGTTGACGAAGATGCGGGACACTGATGAGGCATCAGAGATGGTGCCGATTGCAAGCTGCGAACCACCGTTGAAGCCAAACCAGCCGAGCCACAGGATGAACGTGCCGAGTGTTGCAAGTGGGATGGATGAACCCGGCATCGCATTCACGCGGCCGCCTTCATACTTGCCGTGGCGTGCGCCGAGGAAGATTGCGCCAACAAGTGCTGCCCAACCGCCAACCGAGTGAACGATTGTTGAGCCGGCAAAGTCCTGGAACTCAGCACCGGTTACATCCTTGATCCAGCTTGTGTCGGTGCCCGGTGCGAGCCAGCCGGCGCCCCATATCCAAGCGCCCTGGATCGGATAAATGAAGCCGGTGAGGACGACGATGAAGAGCAAAAATGGCCACAGCTTTATGCGCTCAGCAAGAGTGCCGGAGACGATCGAAGCCGTGGTGGCGCAGAACACCATCTGGAAGAACCAGTCGGATGCTGCGGCGTAACTGCCGGGATCGTTGTCCGTTGCTGGAATGACCTTCGGCGTAAGGGTACCGATGAAGCCGCCGTTTACGGCGTCGTACATCAGGTTGTAGCCGACCATCCAGAACATGACGCCGCCAACTGAGTACAGGACGATGTTCTTCGTGCACTGCATCGAAACGTTCTTGGTGCGAACCAAGCCTGCTTCGAGCATTGCAAACCCGGCAGCCCTGAACATGACGAGGAAGCCAGCGATAAGAAACAGCATCGTATTGAATACGTACTGGCTTCCTTAGGAGGCTGCGGCATGATCATCAGCAGGATCTTTCGCGACTTACTCTACGGTAGTTTTAGTTATTATCG
>JBKEAX010000114.1:0-3933 GCA_047972825.1 Hyphomicrobiaceae bacterium
CGTTGGAGGTGCGCGGCGAAATCTACTTGAGCCACGCCGATTTTGCCGGACTCAATAAAACGCAGGCCGCCGCGGGAGCAAAAGTGTTTGCAAACCCGCGCAACGCCGCGGCGGGCTCGCTCAGGCAACTCGATTCAAAGGTAACGGCGCAGCGTCCGCTGAAATTCTTCGCATACGCCTGGGGCGATGTCTCGAAGTTGCCTGCTGATACACAAGACGGTGTCGTTGCAGCGTTCAAGCGCTGGGGCCTGCCGACAAATCCGCTCATGACTGTATGTGATGGAGCGGCGGATCTGCTTGCCTATTACAGCGACCTTGCTCAGAAGAGAGCGGGCCTCGGCTACGACATCGATGGGGTCGTCTACAAGGTGAACCGGCTGGATCTGCAGGAGCGGCTGGGGTTTGTCTCTCGCGCGCCGCGCTGGGCGATCGCCCACAAGTTTCCCGCCGAACAGGCAATGACTGTGCTGCGCGACATCGAGATCCAGGTCGGCCGGACTGGTGCGTTGACGCCGGTCGCCAAACTGGAGCCCGTGACGGTTGGTGGTGTCGTGGTTTCCAACGCAACGCTGCACAATGAAGATGAGATCAATCGCAAGGACGTTCGCATCGGCGACACCGTTGTGGTGCAGCGCGCGGGCGATGTTATTCCGCAGATCGTCATGGTGGTTGAAGAAAAACGGCCGACAGGTGCTGTGCCGTACACTTTCCCCGACGTGTGCCCGGCTTGCGGTAGCCACGCGGTGCGCGAGGTCGACGAAAAGAGTGGCGACATCGATGCTGTCCGCCGCTGTACGGGTGGTCTCATATGCCCCGCGCAGCGCGTCGAACGGCTCAAGCACTTCGTGTCGCGCAATGCTTTCGACATCGAGGGGCTTGGCGACAAGAGCATCGCAGAACTGTACGGCGACAAGATCATCCAGTCGCCACCGGACATCTTCACGCTGGCCAAACGTGATGCGGCAGGTGAAACGGCACTTGCCGAACGGGAGGGATGGGGCAAGCAATCCGTCAAAAAACTCTTCGCAGCAATTGATGCTCGCCGCACTGTTTCGCTCGACCGCTTCATATACGCGCTCGGCATTCGCCACATCGGCGAAACAACAGCACGAACCATAGCTCGTTCATATGGGTCTATTGATGCGCTTCGTGATGCGATGGCGGCGGCACAGGAGCAAGAGGGAGAAGCCTACCAGGACCTCAACGATATCGACGGTATCGGCAAGGTTGTGGCCGATGCGTTGGTTGAATTCTTTGCCGAGCCGCACAACCGGGAGATTGTCGGGCAGCTCCTGGCGCACGTCACGCCAGAGCCGCTCGAAGCGGTTGCATCCAACACGCCGGTTGCGGGAAAGACAGTCGTTTTTACTGGAACGCTTGAGCGGCTCACGCGCTCGGAAGCCAAGGCACAGGCCGAGCGTCTCGGCGTCAAGGTGTCAGGATCAGTCTCGAAAAAAACCGACTATGTTGTTGCCGGAGCGGAGGCAGGATCGAAGTTGAAGAAGGCGGTCGAATTGGGCGTTACTGTGCTGACTGAAGACGAGTGGATCGCACTGATCGCCAAGTAAAGCACTGCCGTTTCTCTACAGCGTCGTTTCTGCAGCAGCCCGTCAATTCGCCTTCACAGTGGTTTGCAGGCGGCCTCCAGCCAGTCGCGCGCATTGTCATCAAGGTCAGGCGCAAGCTTCTCGGCGACGGTTGCGTGGTAGGCGTCGAGCCATTGCCGCTCGGCAGGAGCGAGCAGATTTTTCGCGATCAATCGCCGGTCGATCGGGGCCAGCGTCAACGTTTCAAACGAGAGCATTTCCCGTTCCCCGCCTTCGGGAATTTCCGGCGATTTGACCAGCACAAGGTTTTCTATGCGAATGCCATATGCGCCTTCTTTGTAGTAGCCGGGCTCGTTGGAGATAATCATGCCGGGTTCGAGCGGGACCTGCCCCAGACGGCTGATTGATTGCGGCCCTTCATGCACCGACAAGTAGGAGCCGACGCCGTGGCCGGTGCCATGGTCATAATCAAGCCCTGCCTGCCAGAGCGCCATACGGGCGTGGCTGTCGAGATCCACCCCGCGCGTACCTTTGGGAAAGCGGGCCATGGCAATGCCGATATGGCCCTTGAGAACGAGGGTGAATCGGCGGCGCATGTCCTCGGTGGGCTTTCCAATCGCAACGGTTCGGGTGATATCAGTGGTGCCATCCTGGTATTGGGCGCCTGAATCCACAAGGTAGAGTTCGCCTTTGCCGAGCTTGCGATTGGTGGAGCGATTGACCCGGTAATGGACAATGGCGCCGTTCGGTCCGCTGCCTGAGATGGTATCGAAGCTGATTTCTTGCAGCACGCCTGTTTCACGGCGGAACGCTTCCAGCTTTTCAGCAGCACTGATTTCATCAACGCCATCCTTCGTCGTTGACGTCGCATCAAGCCAGCACAGAAAGCGTACCATGGCGACACCATCGCGATGGTGGGCTGCGCGACTGCCAGTGATTTCCACCGCGTTCTTGATGGCCTTGGGCAGAACCACAGGGTCTGTCCCGGCGACGTAGTGCCGTTTGCCAAGACGGCGGGCAAACCACCAGGCCGTGTTCTGCGGCGCAAGCCGGACAATCCGGTCTGTCTTTTTTAGTGTATCGAGTGCGCCTGGCAGGTCGCCAGGTTTGCGAATGTTGGCAACGGATTTGAGATGCCGGCGCGTCTCAGCATCAAGCTTTTGCGGAGCAATGAATAGATCGGGTTTGCCGCGTGCGTTCAAGAATGCGAAGGCAAGCATCACTGGGTTGTGAGCCACATCGCCGCCGCGAATGTTAAACAACCAGCAGATGCTGTCAGGTTGCGTCAGGAGAGCGGCGTCCTGACCTGCTTCGATCAGCATTTTCTGCAGGCGCTTGATTTTATCGGCTGCACTTTCGCCGGCGTATTTGTCTGGCTGTATCTTGATTGGTGAGACGGGCGGCGCAGGACGCTCCATACCCCAAATGCGGTCGATGAGATTGCCGTTGACGGCCTTGATTAGAATTTCCTGTTTTGCCAGCACGCTTCGCAGCGTATCCACTTGGGCAAGCGTGGTTAGCCAGGGGTCGAAGCCTATGATTGCACCTGGGCTCAAGGCATGAGCAGACCAGTCCTTCACCCCTTTGGCAGGAATAGGAAGGATCTCGAAAATGCCGGTGTCGGTTTCCGCGCGCGACTGCACGGCGTAGCGGCCATCAACGAACAAGGCCGCATGCTCCAGGCCGACCACAGCGAACCCTGCTGAGCCTGTAAATCCGGTCAACCAGGCCAGGCGTTCGGACGACGGCTCCACGTATTCGCCCTGGTGCTAGTCTGCGCGTGGCACGATGTAGGCGTCAAGACCGTGCTTACGCATCAACTCTCGCAGTTTATCCACTCGTTCGGCAATACGGTCGGTTTCGGTGGCGACATCGAAGATTTGAAACATCGGTTTCCTTTTGTACGCGGCATTGAGGCATTGCCAGATGGCCATTTGCATAGGGTCCGGACCCTAATGCATGTCGCGTAAAAATGTGCAGTGGTTTGCGAAAACGCCGTGCATGACATCAAAGATTTAAAGCCCTGGAAATGATCCTGAAAATTCGCGATGCGCTTTTGCGCCGTTCACCGGCTATGAGAAGCATGCAATGCTGCAATGCAACATCAGGTCTACTCGCAGTTGCGATTGAGGCCTAGATTCCCCTCATCTGCTTCAGATGACTTGGAAAACCAAGCGTCCGAAGTGCAAAAGAGGGCCCCGTTTTACCGGGGTTGAATGATCATGAGCCAATCCACAATGACCCTTGGCGGGGTAACCCCAGCCCAGACCAGAGAACGTTTGCCCAACAAGAATGCTGCCGGTTCGGCGCAATCCAGAATGCTTGGCCTCGTCAAGCGCTTCGGAGCAGCTATTCAGGCAAGCCAGGAGGCCCGGGCCAATAGGTT
>JBKEAX010000121.1:0-2855 GCA_047972825.1 Hyphomicrobiaceae bacterium
GAAAATGCTTGAAGCCTACACCGGCGCCCTGGCGCAAGCGCTCGGATCGCGCACCGCCCAGATGCAAGCCTCATTCGCTGAGCACATGGGCAAGCTTGACACTGCGATTGCCAACCGGACATCCAACCTGCAAGCCGTTTTTGAGGAATACGCGCGCGCCCTTGACAGCACCCTTTCCAACCGGGCGGGTACGCTGGACAAGCGTCTGATCGAGCGGACACGGGCACTCGACAGTGCATTCGAAGACCGCCTCATGCTGTTTGACCAATCGATCAAGGATTCAACGCGCGCTATCGATGAAGCGGTCGAGTCACGCGCCAGTGCGCTTACCTCGGCCCTCGAAAACCACGCGCGCACGTTCTCTGAGACCATCTCGCGGCAATCAATGGACTTGGACGATTCTCTCAACCAGGGCATCACCGCCGTTCGCCGGACCAGCGAGAACATCACCCGTCAATCACTCAAGGCCATCGAAAGTCTTGCCGGCCAATCCGACATGTTGAAGTCGGTATCGGAGAACCTGGTTTCCCAGATCGGCTCGCTGACCAACCGCTTCGAAGCGCAGGGGCAGACCATCCTCAAGGCCGCCAATGCACTTGAAAGTGTCAACTACAAAATCGATTCCACACTGCAGTCACGGCATGCGGAGCTATCGGAAACGCTTGACCGCATGGTCGGCAAAGCGGACGAATTCACGCGCCACGTCAAGGACTATTCGACAACCATCGAAGGGTCTCTTTCGGACGCGGAAGCGCGTGCCCTGGCTGCCGCCGAACAGCTCAAGATCGGCACCCAGACACATCGCGACAAGGCATTTGGCGAGATCGAACGGCTGAAGGCGGAAACCGATGCGGAGAGCCAGCGGGCGCTAGAGGCGTTGAAAAATCGTCTATCAAGCGTATCCGAAGAAGTCTCATCGCAATTGGGCTCACTGACCAACCGGTTTTCTGAAACTTCAGATGATGTGCGCAAACGCGCCCAGCGCGTAGCCGAGGAGCTGGAGCGCGAACAACGCCGCATGCGAGAAGAAGCAGAACGCCTGCCGCAAACGTCGCGCGAGACGGCAACAGCCATGCGGCAAGCCCTGCAGGATCAGTTGCGCGCGATCGACCAGCTTTCCAGCCTTGCCACCAATGAAGCGCAGCGGCGCGACGTCGGGCTGCCGGTTGCTCAAGGCGGCGCGCTCAAGCCGGCTGAAGTATCGGGCAATGCCCATAACAGCGCAGGTATGGGAGGCAACCAGGGCAACGCGACTGCAGCTGCACGCGGCTCAGGTGGCCCGCGTTCTCGCTCACTGACATCGCTCAGTGAGACCCTGGCCAGCGAACTTGGACCACGATCAGGCGGTTCGGCGGGTCACACCACGCGCGAAGACGAAGACAACCCTGCCCACGTCTCCTCCTGGTCGTTGGGAGATCTTCTCAAACGGGCATCGGATGACGAAGCAGCCGCAGAGCGTCAACCCGCGGCTGCCAATCCAACCGCGCCTCACCATCCACACGCAGGCCAGGCTGAACCAGCAATACAACCGTTCAAGCTCGACATGGAAAAGCTGGCGCGTGCGCTGGACGGGGCAACTGCGGCGACCATCTGGCAACGCCTGCGTGCTGGTCAACGCGGCATCATGGTACGTTCGATCTACTCCGCCGACGGGCGCGGCGTATTTGATGAAGTGGTGCGTAGGTACCCGACCGATGGCAACCTGCAGACGACGATCAATCGCTATATCGCTGACTTCGAGCGTATTCTGCGCGACAGTGAAGCCCGCGATAACACCGGCCGGCTCGCACAATCTCAAATCGCATCGACGATGGGCCGCGTCTACCTGTTGCTGGCGCATGCCTCAGGGCGCATCAGCTGAGCGGGCGAGGACAGGGTTCGATCCTGGGGACCCAAGGCAGTGCTTCAAGCAAGCCCCCTGCCCCAGACCAGACAGAATGCCTGACGGGCTGATGCCACGCCATGACAGAGTATAAGCTCAAGTGCCAACGCGACAGCTTTCCGCTTCGTGAACCGTTCGTTATTTCGCGCGGCACCAAGACTCACGCCGATGTCGTCGTGGCAGAACTTTCAAACGATACGGGGTGCATCGGTCGTGGCGAAGCCGTCCCGTATGCCCGCTACGGCGAATCCATTGATGCTGTCTGCACAGCTGTCTCCAGTTACTCGGGCCCCTTTGATCGCAATGCACTGCGCTTGGCATTGCCCGCCGGGGCGGCACGCAATGCCATCGATTGCGCCATGGTTGACCTGGAAGCAAAGCTGCGTGGAATAACGGCGCGTGAACTGCTGGGCCTTGTAGCCTTGGGCCATGTGGAAACAGCCTACACACTCAGTTTGGGTTCGCCTCACGCCATGGCGGAAGCTGCACGGCGCGTTCCGAACTTGAAGCTCTTGAAACTGAAACTCGGCGGTGCAGGTGATGATGCGCGCATTGCAGCTGTGCGTGATGCCCGCCCTGATGCCCGACTGGTTGCTGACGCCAACGAAGCCTGGACCGACGATTTGCTTGCGCCACTCATGACTGCAGCGGCGGCGGCTGGTGTGGAGGTCGTCGAGCAGCCTTTGCCCGCAAACTGCGACGCGGCACTTGCAAGATTGGACCGTGTGGTCCCCGTCTGCGCTGATGAAAGCGCACATGTCAGGTCGGACCTTGCCGGGCTCATGGACCGCTATGATGCAGTCAACATAAAGCTCGACAAGGCTGGTGGCTTGACCGAGGCACTGGACATGTGCAGCGAGGCGCGCAGGCTTGGGTTGAAGGTTATGATTGGCTCGATGGTTGCGAGTTCCCTGTCCATGGCACCAGCATTGCTATTGGCACAGAACGCGGATTGGGTGGATCTTGATGGCCC
>JBKEAX010000129.1:0-4525 GCA_047972825.1 Hyphomicrobiaceae bacterium
TGCAGGGCCTTTTCCTTCTCAAGAGCTGCATACTTTTGTTTGTTGTTTTCCTTGCACTGCAGGGAATTGCGCTCGTCCTACGCTCGATACTCGTGCTCCGCGGCAACCCGGAATGGTCACCTGATAATCCGGCCGCCGAGCCTGCTGGAGAGGCGCAATGACACCAGGAGAAATTTGCAGCATCTTCCTGCTGGTAGCCGTTTGCATCGTCATGATGCTGGGGTATCCCGTCGCCTTCACACTGGCGGGCATCTCAATCCTATTCGCACTTGGCGGATACCTCTTCGGCATTTTTGATCTGATCTTCTTGAATGCCATTCCCGGTCGACTGTATGGCATCATGAGCAACGAGGTTCTCGTTGCCGTGCCCCTGTTCGTTTTCATGGGCGTCATGCTGGAACGAAGCCGGATCGCCGAAGAGCTGCTATCCACCATGGGGCAATGCTTCGGTACATTGCGCGGCGGGCTTGGCATCTCGGTCACATTCGTTGGCATCCTGCTCGCAGCCTCAACTGGGATCGTTGGCGCAACCGTCGTGACAATGGGGCTGCTTAGCCTGCCAACCATGATGAAGGCCGGGTATGATCCCAAGCTTGCTTGCGGCACGATTTGCGCATCAGGAACTCTCGGTCAGATCATCCCACCCTCGATCGCGCTCGTGATCCTTGGCGACTCGCTTTCGGGCATCTATTCGGAATCTCAGCTGGCCAAGGGAAACTTCCTTGTCGAACCCTTCAGCGTCATCGACTTGTTTGCAGGAGCACTGATTCCCGGTCTCTTGCTTAGCTTTTTCTACATTGCCTATCTCGCAATCGTCGCGCTGACACGCCCCAAGACCAGCCCAGCCTATTACCAGGAGGGGATTTCGAACTGGGCCCTCGCAGGGCTAGTCTTAAAGGCTCTTGTTCCTCCACTCTTTCTCATTTTTGCAGTCCTGGGCTCAATTCTCGGTGGCCTTGCAACGCCGACTGAGGCCGCATCGTTCGGAGGTGTCGGCGCAACGCTGTTGGCGCTTCTACGCGGCCAGCTCACCATCACGGTTTTACGCGATGTCGTGCAGGCAACCGCGCGCATCTCCGCAATGGTCTTCGGCATCCTCATTGGCGCCTCCATCTTCTCCCTGACCTTCCGTGGTTTTGGAGGCGATCACCTCGTGCACGACTTTCTCACCGGACTGCCGGGCGGCTTCTTCACGGCGATGCTGACCGTCATGCTGGTCATGTTCGTGATGGGGTTCGTTCTCGATTTCATCGAGATCGTGTTCATCGTCGTGCCCATCGTTGCCCCAGCGCTATTCATGGCCGGTGACGTCAACCCGGTTTGGCTTGGCGTCATGATGGGACTGAACCTGCAAACCAGCTTCTTGACTCCACCATTCGGTTGGGCGCTGTTTTACATGCGCGGCGTTGCGCCACCCTCGATCAAGACAACTGAAATATATCGCGGCGTCATGCCCTTCGTATTTATTCAGGTCTTCATGATTGCGTTGTTGTGGATCTTCCCCGAAATCGCAACGTGGCTACCCAGCGTCCTCTTTTAGAAAACATCATATGCCCAGGGCACAGACCCTGGCATATCATGCTCTAACGCTGGCGTTGAGGCTTGCTGCGGCGGCGCTCATTCTTTTTCGCCCTGGGTTTATCAAAATCACTGATTTCCGCAGCCAGTTTTGCAACCTTCGGCGCTGCAGCCTGCATGCTTTCGACTGCACTGGTTGCTGTGAATTCCACCGGAGGAAACGGCGGATCGGTCGGAACGATTTTCAGCAGACCCTTTTTGATTTCATTTTCAAAGCAACGTGGGGGAAGCAGAGTCAGCCCTAATCCCGCCGCAGCAAGCGATGCTGCCACAGTTAAACTCTTGCAGGTGTCCATGCGCCGGCAGAACGCATCACCAGCCCGGAACCAATCTTCAATTGACGTATGATGATAGGATTCAAAAGACAGTGCGATAACCGGCAGCCCCTGCATCGCCTTGGGCGTCAGCACATCACCATCAAATTTGAAATCCGGGCTGGCCATCCAGGCAAATTCAACAAAACCCAGCGACACCGGCGTGACGCTGTAGCCCGGAACGCGACCCGAAACTAGAACGAGGTCAAGCGCACCTTGATTGAGGTTATCAATGAGGTTGTGCGTGAGCGCCTCGTCAAGTTCAACCGTCATCTTCGGATAGCGATCATGGATTTTTCGCACAAGCTCAGGAAGCCACGTAAGCGTTACAACCTCCGCAACGCCTAGGCGCAGCACACCGGGCGTGGCCTCTTCCGCCGCGATCTGCTGCTGCATTTCCTGCGAAAGCCGCAACGCTTCTTCGGCATACTGCAGGAGGTCTCTACCCTTCGCAGTAGGGCGCGCCGAACGCTGAGTGCGATCAAACAACTCGACACCGAGATCCCGCTCAAGCTCGATAATGCGCATCGATATGGTTGATTGTGTCGAATTCAATCGCAACGCGGCAGAACTGAAACTGCCAAGCTTCACAGCCCAGTAGAATGTTTCAAGCTGCTTGAAATTCATCAGACGCCGCCAGTTGCCACGAGCTGAACGCCATCTTCCACGGGGATATCGAGCGCCTGATTGAATTTATTGAACAATATGCAAAGCCCTATCCGCACTGTCAGTTCCACAACCTGCTGCTCATTGAAATGCGCCTTCAGCCTGTCATGGAAGCTCTGCCCGATCCCCCAGGAACGCTCCACAACCAGTTTTGCATAATCGCGCACAGCAAGCTCCGCATCACTAAAGCCTGGCACTTCAGGCTCCAGGATTGCCGCGATGGACTGCTCCGACAAGCCTGTTTTGTGCAGTGCATGTTCATGGTGTGCAACGCAGTATGGACACTCGTTGAGCTTACTCGTGGTAACGACGGCAATTTCGATGAGCCGATCACTCAGCCCAGAATTCGAGCGCAGCGCTGCCACCAGCCCATACAAGTGGCGGAAGGCTTCCGGTGAGTGCGCAAGAACGCCTGCCTGGTTTGTAAAGTCGCGGTCGCTCCCTGTGAAATCATCCCACAGTTCATGCAGGTCATCAGGCAGCGCTTCTCTTCCTAACGGGTTAACGCGGGTCACAGTATTCCTCTTATTATTTGATTGATGGAGCAATAGAACTTGGTGTCCAGCCACGGCTGCGGCACGGGTTCGTCAGCAAGCTCGTTGATATCATATTTATTGACCTAATTCGATTTGAAAATATCGTTTGTGACGATGCTTGACCTGCCGGATAGTAATTTTGGGCGAAGCGTAAGTTGAGCTTCAGCCACAACAAAAAAAGCACTGCAACCGTTCATTTGTCAGCCGAGCGCGGTGTAATAAACGGCACCTTGGTGCCAAAAAAAATATCTTTGCATTGGGAAGGAAACCACACCATGGACCGCAGAAAGTTTCTAACGGCCGCTACAGCCGCCACGGCTGCAACGGCCGCAACCTCGACGATTTCCAGCCCCGCCATCTCCAGCAATCAACGCAAATGGCGAATGGTGACAACGTGGCCGAAGAACCTTCCCGGACTGGGCACCGGCGCTCAGTACTTTGCCGATCAGGTTACGAAATGCTCCGGCGGCAGGCTCAGTGTCGAGCTCTTCTCGTCTGGTGAGATCGTGCCCGCCTTCGAATCGATCGACGCCGTAAAATCCGGCACCGTGGAGATGGGACACGGCTGCCCTTATTACTGGAAGGGAAAAGCACCAGCCGCTGAATTCGTCAGCAATTTTCCATTTGGCCTCACAGCCCAGGAGTACAACGCCTGGTATCACTTCGGCGGCGGTGAAAAGCTGTGCGACGAACTTTATGCAGATGCGTTCGGTTGCAAGTTCATCGTTTGCGGAAACACAGGCGTACAGCACCCCGGATGGAGCCGTAAAGAAGTCAACACCCTGGCTGATTTCAAGGGGTTGAAGATCCGCATGCCGGGCCTCGGCGGTGAAATCATGAAGCGCCTCGGTGCAACGGTCGTAAACTTGCCCGGCAGTGAAGTTCCCACCGCACTTGCCTCCGGCACTATCGACTGGGCCGAATGGAATAACCCTTACGGCGAAGCCTCGATGGGCTTCTGGCGTCACGCGAAATACTACTACACACCCGGCTGGCACGAGCCCGGCACCTGCCTTGAACTGTTCGTCAACAAGGCTGCATGGGATGGCCTGGAAGACGACCTCAAGGCCATTGTTCAACAGTGTGCGTTCTCGACGACCCAGGTTATGTTGAGCGAATTTCAGGCGCGTTCGGGTCCGGTTCTCGACCAGTTCGTCAATAAGCATGGCGTAATCATCAAGAAGCTCAGCGATGAGCAGATCAAGAAACTTGGTGAAACAGCTGGTGAAGTCCTTGGCGAAATCACGGATCGTGATGCCATGGCCAAGAAGGTCTTCACGAGCATGAACAAGTTCCGCAAGGAGCAGGTCGCTTACAGCACGGTTGCCGAAGGCGATTTCCTTCATGCACGCTCGCTCGAATATAGCTGGCCAGCATAACAACCGGACGCTTGCAAGTGTGGTTCCTGTGTCGGTTACCGCCGCAGGAACC
>JBKEAX010000258.1:0-4499 GCA_047972825.1 Hyphomicrobiaceae bacterium
CCATTGTGGCTGATGTTAGTTTCATTTCGGTGCGCGATGCGCTCGACGTGCCGTTGCAGTTCGCGGCTGCACCATGCTGGCTGGTAGCGTTGGTCAAGCCACAGTTCGAAGCTGGGCGCGCGGCCGTCGGAAAGCGAGGCGTCGTGCGCGATAACTCATACCAGGAACGCGCGGTGCACGAGGTGTCCAGCTTCCTTTCCAAGCGAGGCTGGCAAGTGTGTGGTTCAGTTGTCTCGCCGCTACCCGGCAAGGAAGGTAATCAGGAATGGCTAATTGGGGCGATACATGAAGGCCGGTGATGTGCGGTCTAAGGCGATTGCGAGTGATGGTTCCGTAAACGCGGCAGAGCTTGTGATTGAACGGCTCGGTGCGCAGGGCGACGGCGTCGCGACTTTCGGCAGTCAAGGAGGCATAGGCGATATAGCATCCGGCACAGTGTATGTGCCCTATACGCTTCCCGGTGAGCGCGTTTGTGCGCAGATCGACGGTTCGCGCGCGCAACTTGAAAGCGTGATCTCACCGTCTCCGGAGCGGGTGGCCCCAGCATGTCCCCACTTCACACTTTGCGGTGGATGCAGCCTGCAGCACATGGCGCCAGCCGCCTACGCGGAATGGAAGCGTGCACTTGTTGTCGATGCCTTCCAGCAGCGCGGTATCGAAGCCGATGTTGCGCCGCTAATCATGGTCGGCGCTGGTGCAAGGCGTCGTGCATTGTTCTCGGCGCTGGCGACCAAGGCGGGCGTTGTGCTGGGATATCACACAGCTCGCGATGATAATGTTATCGATCTGGTGGCCTGCCCGGTGCTCGACCAGCGCATCGTGGAGAGAATGGAGGAAGTCCGCCGCCTGCTTGGTGCTTTGCCGCGCTGGGAAGGAGAGGCGCGGGTTGCAATTCTGGCTGCCAATAACGGATTGGACCTCTCTATTGATGGTGCTGTCGGAAAATCGGGCTGCGATGCGGCAACGAGTTCGGCGTTGGGAGCACACGCATCCAGGATCGCTGATCTAGTGCGTCTCAGTGTTGATGGTTCCGCGGTTTTCCAGAAAGCGCGGCCCCGGCTGGAAATGGGGGCTGCTCAAGTCGAACCTCCGGCCGGTGTATTCCTTCAGGCCTCAGGCATGGCGGAAAAAGAAATGGAGTCCGTGGTCGTGGCAGCCGTGGCGAAAAAGGCGAAACGCGCTGTCGATTTGTTTTCCGGCATGGGCGCATTTTCTTTTCCACTTGCTGAGCGCGTGGCAGTGATCGCCGTCGATAGCGACCAGCACGCGTTGGCAGCTCTTGATGCCGGGATGCGCGCGGCGCAGGGTTTAAAGCCAATCACGACACTGCATCGCGACCTCTTTCGCGAGCCGTTGTCGCGCAAGGAACTGGAACCTTTCGACCTGGCAGTGTTCGACCCGCCACGCGCAGGGGCCAAGGCGCAAGCCGAGATGCTTGCGAAATCCAAAGTCCCGGTAGTCGTGGCAGTATCTTGCAATCCCGCCACCTTGGCCCGTGATGCGCGCATCCTCATTGACGGCGGCTACCGGCTGGGCAAGGTGACACCAATTGATCAGTTTCACTGGTCGGCGCACGTAGAGGCAATCGCGGTTTTCAGGCGTCCCAAATGACGTGAAAACACAGTTCTAGTCGGCAAGAAGTTTTTCAACATAAGCCGGCACGACCTGTGAAGCCGGGCCGTGTATTGCCTCGGCAAACATCGTGACACCTTCTGATGGTTCGAGGTTTAGCTCTACCGTGTGGGCGCCGTTAGCCACCGCCTCTGCCACGAAACCCGAGGCCGGATAGACGTTTCCCGATGTGCCAATGGAAATGAACAAGTCCGCCTCAGCCAGCGCGGCAACGATCGTTTCCATGTGATAGGGAATCTCGCCGAACCAGACGATGTCAGGGCGCATTCCGCCAACTTTGCCACAGCTCGGGCAAGCAAGGCTGGTGGAAAGATCATCGCTCCAGCTGCATCCCTTCCGGCATTCTGTGCAGAAGACTTTGGCAAGCTCACCATGCATATGCAAAAGATTTTGCGAGCCAGCGGCTTCGTGCAGGTTATCAACGTTCTGTGTCACGATGAGAACTTCGCCACGGTGCTCCCGTTCAAGGCGGGCAAGGGCCTTGTGGGCGGCATTCGGCACAACGCGGTTGAGGTCTCGGCGGCGCATGTTGTAGAATTCGTGCACAAGCGAAGGATTGCGGGCGAAGCCTTCAGGAGTTGCAACTTCGCGATAATCATATTTGGCCCACACCCCGCCCTTGTCGCGGAATGTCGCCAGCCCGGACTCGGCTGAGAGACCCGCCCCGGTCAAAATGACGATACGGTGATGGTGAGCCATTGAGCATCCGCGTCCTTCTGCCATGACGTTTATGGAGCAACGGATAAGAGTTGCATGTCTTGATGGCAAGGTTGGTGGCAAAATACCAGGAAAACGCCTTGTTCCCGGCCAGAGGAGAAAACCGGTGACAATGTGGGTCAGCTGGAGCTCGGGAAAGGATTGCGCCTGGGCGCTGCACCGGTTGCGTCAGGACGGCAAGCGTGTCGAAGCGCTTTTTACGACGGTCAATGGGGGGGCGGATCGGGTTGCACTGCATGGTGTGCGGCGCCAGTTGCTTGAAGCGCAGGCGGCTGCAATCGGTCTTCCGCTGCATGTGGTGGAGTTGCCCTGGCCGTGCAGTAATGCCGAATATCAAAAAATCATGTCTGTTTTTATTTACAAGGCACGCTCGTCAGGCGTCACAGAAGTGGCGTTTGGGGATCTGTTCGTTGAGGAAATTCGCGCCTACCGCGAGAAAAACCTGGCAGGAACAGGCATAACTCCGGTGTTTCCCTTGTGGGGTCTGAAAACGGATGCTTTGGCGCGAGAAATGGTAAACGCAGGTTTGGCCGCGTGTTTGGCTACGGTGAACCTGTTCAAGCTCGATGTAAGTTTTGTTGGGCGCACTTTTGATAATGCACTACTTGAGGCGTTGCCCGGGGACGTGGACGCGTGCGGAGAAAATGGCGAGTTCCACACATTTGTTTACGACGGACCCATGTTCTCAGTACCAGTGCTTATCGAGCCAGGTATCATCACGAGACGCGAAAACATCGCATACGCCGATTTGATTCCCTTTCATGCCTGAGACTGACCCGTTCCGCTTGTCAGGTCTCGTCGCTAGACGCATGATTTGTCATCCCGGAGCCCACGGTATAGGGCTTGATGTGGTTGGAGAGGTTCTGACATGGCAGTTCAGCAGGCCCGGGCAGATAACATCGGCATGGCCCGGCAGTTTGCAGGCAATATGGTGCGGCTGGGCTGGTATTCAGGTTTGAATTGGCTGGCAGAGCGTCGTAGCGCCGTGGCGGGCATGCCGCAACCAAAGGTGCGCCGCAAGGGCCCGGTTCCCTCCCGCTCGGAACTGATGGCTGACCTGCACAGCCTTTTGCGCCACGACGCCGAACTTGTTCGCGATGGGCTAGCCATGGCCAATGCGGTCGAACCTGCTTCCGGTCTCATGGATCATATTGCGCGGTTGCGTGCGATGTTTGCCGACCTGGGCGATGCGGCTGAACGGCGGCACTCGCAAACCTCCAACACGGTTTCGCAACAGCCTACGGCGGCAGGCCTGCCCGAATATTTCGCGCAGGACTTTCATTTCCAGAAGGGTGGCTATCTCAGCCAGGAGTCCGCACGGCTTTATGACGTGCAGGTGGAGACTTTATTCTACGGTGCGGCCGCGGCAATGCGGCGATCAGCAATCAGGCCGATTGCGAAGCATGTGGCCGGCAAGGATCAACGGCAAATGTCGTTGTTGGATGTGGCCTGCGGCACAGGCAGGCTGCTGCGAGAAATCCGGCTCGCGTTTCCAGCCCTGCATCTAACCGGGGTGGATCTTTCGCCAACCTATCTCAGCGAGGCGGCAGCCCACTTGAAAGGGCTCAGGAGTGCTGACCTTGTTGCCGCCAATGCCGAACAGATCCCGCTTCCTGACGCCAGCCAGGACATCGCCACAACCGTGTTCTTGTTCCATGAACTGCCTGGCGAAGTTCGCAGGCGGGTGGCAGGCGAGATAGCCCGTGTTCTAAGGCCGGGTGGCATACTCGTTTTCATCGACAGCCTGCAGATGGGTGACAAGCCCAACTGGGATGGACTTCTGGAAGCTTTCCCGCAGCGCTACCACGAGCCCTATTACCGGCAGTATGCCATTGATGACTTGAACGAACTTTTTGCAAACGCTGGGCTGCAGGTCGAAAGCACATCGCTGGCCTTTTTATCGAAGGTGCTTGTCTGCCGAAGACGGTAAAGCATCAGGCGGCTTGGCCAGATTGGGCTTCCAAGCCAGTGATCCGCTAGCGGATTTAATTCGTGTGTGGACTCGTTTTATCGTGCTGGGTATTCACCAGCCGTTTGCCACACAATTGACGCGCTCCCACAGCTTTGTAACAGTTAGATGACAAATTCCTGACGCTCGTTCATCATCCATGGGAATGGGGCGTTCGGAAAATGCCCCTCAGGTCTGTCTT
>JBKEAX010000294.1:0-2898 GCA_047972825.1 Hyphomicrobiaceae bacterium
AAGCGGTCTACGAACAAGAACAGATGGAACTGGAGACGATGCCTTACATCGTCGTCGTGATCGATGAATTCGCTGATCTGATGTTGGTGGCAGGAAAAGAAGTCGAGGCTTCCGTTCAGCGCCTGGCGCAGATGGCGCGGGCGGCGGGCATCCACATCATCATGGCGACGCAGAGGCCGTCTGTCGACGTGATCACTGGTACGATCAAGGCGAACTTCCCAACCCGCATTTCATTCAAAGTCGCATCCAAGATCGATAGTCGCACGATACTCAATGAACAAGGTGCCGAGCAGCTGCTTGGACAGGGCGACATGTTGTTTGCGGGTGGCTCGGGGCAGGTTGCGCGTGTGCACGGTGCGTTCGTCGCTGATGACGAGGTTGAGGCAATTACCGACTTCCTGCGTGCGCAAGGTGCTCCAAATTATATTGAGGGCGTCACGGATGTGCAAGCCGAGGCGAAAGATGAATTGGAAGTGCCCCGGGGACAGGGGGAGGAAGACCTGTTTGATCGTGCCGTAGCGATCGTTGTGCGGGACCGGAAGGCTTCGACCAGCTATCTGCAGCGGCGACTGTCCATTGGCTACAACCGTGCCGCCGACCTGATCGAGCGGATGGAGGCTGAGGGGCTGATCAGTGCTGCCAATCACGCCGGAAAGCGTGAGATCCTGGCTGCGGCGGATACGCGGGCCGATTCGGAAACCGATGCAAATGCAGCTTAGTGTCCGGACCCTGGTGCCTGCCTGAGCCAAGTAGGCACTAGATCACGTTCACGCTTCACGGAATCGCGCACGCGCTCTATTTTCTTTCGTCTGAAGCATGTTCTTCACGCCGAACCGCGTACACTTCGGCTGAACATGCTCTAGAATTCAAACAAGAAGCTGTGCGCTGATTTGTGGTGTTTGTGGGCCGCACAGCGCAGATGGCTGTTAATCATCCCCAATCAGGTGGCGAATGTGCTCCGGTGCCGGTTGTTTCATGCGCGAACATAGCTACCATCCGCTACGTTCGAGGCATGTTTTTGAAACTGAGACGCAAGGGCTGTCCGCTAAACATGCTTTCGACGCATTTTTCCGGGAAACGAGTCAGGCGTGGTTTCCGTTGGGGCCCGAGGGGGGATAAATGGATCTTACTATGAGCTTTCGCGCTTTGTTCGCCGCTGCTTTCCTTTCCACTACGGGTGGGCTGGCCATGGCGACCGAGGCTGCCAAGCCTGCTGCAGTTCAGGCCGGCCAATCTGCTGGAGCTGGTTGGAATGCTGAAATAGCACCTGGTGGTACGAGCGGTGTAACTCTGGATCCTGCGCAGACGGAAATCGTCAAGAAAATCAACGATTATTTTAACGGCCTTGACAACTTGTCGGGGCGCTTCGTGCAAACCGGTGCAGACGGCAAAGTCATGAAGGGCAAGTTTCAGATGAAGCGGCCCGGCCGTTTCCGGTTCGATTATGCACGGCCGAGTTTGCAGGTGATTATCTCCGATGGTGTCTATCTCGCGATACAGGATCATGACCTGAAGAATGAGGACCGGGTTGAGCTGGACCAGACGCCGTTTCGGTTGTTGTTGCGCAAGGACGTTGACCTGGTGCGCGATGCGCAGATTTCAGGTGTGGAAAATGCGGGTGACAGAGTTGCTTTGACGCTGAGGGACAAAAGTCCAGACGCCAGCGGAGCTATCCGTCTTATGTTTGCGACCCAACCTGAGTTTGCGCTCCAGGAGTGGATTACGCGCGATGCTCAAGGTCTTGATACAAAGGTTGAAATCGGCAACCTTGATCGCACGACTGAGCTTGATCCAAAACAGTTCGTAATCAAGCCGGTCGGTACGGCATTCAAGACCTACTAGCAGCGCGTTTTGGCGTGCCAAATTTTGAATTGACGGAGGTTATTGACGAGGATCAGTTTTGTGCAGGCGGATGATTGGCATCGGTCAAGAAGGCTTGGCTGATGCAATTTGATGTTGGGCAGTGACAACTTTTCCGTGTGATCGCAAGGTAAACCTGTGGCTGTTCGGACGCGCTCCAAGGCGGTATGGTGGATAAACAGTTAATGTTTGATCACGTTTTCGTGATCTGACTAGATTCTGCTGTTGAATAGCGACGTCTTGCGCTTAGGTTACGGTAGACAGATGGTATCACCCTGTACTCGGTAGTGCCCCCCCGTCTAGCCGAAGATACCATCTGGCGGCATCGGTTTCCCTCCCGGTGCCACGCGCGTAAGCGCTAACGACGCCCAGCCCCTCCCCCCGGGGTTGGGCGTTTTCGTTTCTGGTCGTTGAATTTCTAGAGCCTGTTCAGCTGAAGTGTGCAGCGGTAGAGCCGTGAAGAACATGCCCTAATGCCAGGGCGATGGCTTCACGCGGTCGCTGCTTTTACCTCATCTTCGGGCAAATCTCCCTCGGCCAAATCATCTGATATCCGCCTCATCTGGCTTGCTATGTCCTTCAGACGGTTCGCGGCTTTTGAAATGAGGTGCTTGGCCAGCTCCGGATCGTCAGCAATCATTCGGTGCATCTCATCTCGGGTGATATGGAGCGCGCGGACTTCGCTTGCGGCCATGATCGTTGAGTTGGGTGCAAATTCGATGATCATGGCCATTTCAGCAATAATGGTCCCAGGTGGCAAGGTTTGAGGCACACGGGAAATTCCTGGTCCGGAGAGACGTTCTGCCTTGCCTGAGATGATCAAGATTGCGGCATCTGTGACGACGCCAGCCCTGACTATTATTGAGCGTGGTCGGTGGATGGTGCGGTTCGCGCGCCGCGCGATCTCGGTTATCTGGAGTGGCTTTAGGCCCTCCAGCAATGGCAACTGGCGCACGGCTTTAATCAATGCGTCTTTGGCCATGGATAACCGGGTCTTTGCCTTTTGAATCGCAGTCACGAGTGCGCCAGTGAAATTCA
>JBKEAX010000347.1:0-5527 GCA_047972825.1 Hyphomicrobiaceae bacterium
GTGCGCCAAGACCCGCAGACCCGATGGCATAGCCCTTGGTGACGGCCTTTGTGGTGTTGCCGACCGCGTCGAGGGCGTCTGTTGCCTGGCGGACTTCCTTTGGCAGACCAGCCATTTCGGCGATGCCACCGGCGTTGTCGGTGACGGGGCCGAAGGCATCAAGTGCAACGATCATTCCGGCCAGGCCGAGCATCGTCGTGGTGGCGATGGCCGTGCCGAACAGGCCGCCAAGGTTATAGGTCAGCACGATGCCGGCAACGATCGCCAGTGTGGGAAGCGCCGTTGCTTCGAGCGAGATGGCAAGCCCCTGAATGACGTTCGTACCATGACCGGTGACTGATGACTGGGAGATGGAGCGAACCGGGCGATAACCAATGCCGGTGTAGTACTCTGTGATCCAGACGATGGCGCCCGTCAATGCAAGGCCGACAAGACCACACAGGAACAGGTTCTGACCTGTGATGACAAAGTCGCCCACGCGGCCAACTTCACCGAAACCACCAAGGACGTAGTGGGTCGCGACCCACAGGCCGCCAATCGATAAAACACCTGATGCGATGACGCCCCTGTAAAGTGCGCCCATGATCGAACCATTGGAGCCGAGTTTGACGAAGAATGTACCGATGATGGAGGTGACGATGCACGCTGCGCCGATTGCGAGCGGATAGACCATCATTGCTTCAAGGTTGGACTGGGAAGCAAACAGGATTGCCGCAAGCACCATGGTCGCAACAACAGTCACAGCGTAGGTCTCAAACAGGTCAGCTGCCATGCCGGCACAGTCGCCGACGTTGTCGCCGACATTGTCAGCAATGGTTGCAGGGTTGCGCGGATCGTCTTCGGGAATACCTGCTTCAACCTTGCCGACGAGGTCACCGCCGACATCGGCACCTTTGGTAAAGATGCCGCCACCCAGACGGGCGAAAATCGAGATCAGGGAAGCGCCGAAGCCGAGCGCGACAAGCGCGTCCTTCACGGTGGTGTCGGAGGGTGCGAAGCCGAGCACTTCTGTCAGAATGTAATAGTAAACAGCCACACCGAGCAATGCGAGGCCGGCCACCAACATGCCTGTCACCGCGCCTGACTTGAATGCGATGTCGAGGCCCGCTGCGAGCGACTGTGTGGCAGCCTGCGCGGTGCGAACGTTAGCGCGAACAGAAACGTTCATGCCGATGTAGCCGGCAAGACCGGACAGGACCGCGCCGATCAAATACCCTACTGCAACAAGCGGCCCAAGCAGCAACCAGGTCGCGATGAATACGACGATGCCGACCATGGCAATGGTCGTATATTGGCGATTGAGGTAGGCTTGTGCACCTTCGCGGACGGCTGAAGAAATCTCCTGCATTCGGTCGGTGCCGCTGTCGGCGCTCATGACCGATTGGATCGTGTATGCGGCATAAAGGATGGACAACGCACCGCAGGCGATGATCACCCAGAGTAATTCAGTCATTAGGACGTTCCTCTTCTAGGCCCCGAATTGGATCACGGGCATGTTGCTTATCGCCGCTGGTACTCTGGGCAAATGGCTGGCTTCGGCTTGCCTTGAGCCCCTCCATCGTCGTGGTGAAATACTATATCCGTGCGGACCATGCCAAATGTGCCCCAGCGGTGCAACAACGGCACAACACCCTTTTGGTCGCAGGTTGGTGTATTGTTGTGAGGCGGCAAAAGTTCCCTTCCAAATCAATCCTATCCACTCAGGAATAGATGCAAACAAGGGGCCTGACCAGTTGTTGCTGAAGTTTCCTGCCGCGAGGGTGTTCTTGAACGTTGGCCGCGGGCATTCAGCCCTTCATATCAACGGAAGGCGATGTCGTGCCAAATACTGAGATACCGCAGCTCCGGTCGTTGAGCTATCGGCTTGTAAAACCTGCTATGATTGCATTTGTATAATAGAGAGGTGAGGGCGCACTTTGCAGACCATCAAGAATATGCTGGCTGGACCGGATAGTCCTTTCGTGGCCGAATTGGCCAAGGCGTTTGGAACCGATGCCGCCGAAACGCAGGCTGCCGTCCGCTCGGTCGTTGATCAGATTTCGCAGCGTATGGAGAGGTTGACTCTATCGCGGGGCGGGTTGGCGGAACTTGTGCGTGCGGTTGGTGACAGTCATCACGAGAGTTACCTGAAGGACCCGAGCCTGATCCGAAGCGAGGGCATGGAGGCAGATGGCAAGGCAATTCTCGATCATGTGTTCTGGAGCAAGGACCGCAGCCGCGGCGTGGCGGCCAAGGCGGCGCGGGCATCTGGTCTTGCTGCGGGTGAGATAGAGGGTATGTTGCCGTCGATTGCTGCATTGACCATGGGAGAACTGACGCGCGCGGCTGCAGGGCCCATCGATGTCATCCTGCGGCAAATCCCTGGACTGGATGAAACGCTCAAGCGGATGCAGTCCAACAATGAGCGCCGAACACCTGAGGTTGGTTCAAGTGGCAATGGAAATGCGGCCCGAAGCGACAGCGGGCGGGCGTTGCCCGAACAAAGGCCTCTGCCCATTCCAGGAGAGAACGTTCCTTCTCCTGACCGTGGCGGGGCACGCTACGATGATCTGTCCGACATCCTGAGGCGGGGAGGTTTCAAAATTCCCGGTGGCCGGGGCAGCACCCGGCGCGAACTGCCAGACGGCTTGCCTGGTAATCCGGGCGGCGGTGGCGGTGCTCTCAACGAGATCATTCGCACCGTACTAGGTGCTTTATTGGGCTTCAAGAGCAGTGGCTTTTTGGGCTGGCTGCTAAGATTGATTATTTACAGATGGGGCTGGGGGTTCATACAGCGCATTTTGAGCCGCGTGTTGCTGGGCCGGTAGTCGCAGGTCAGCAGGTCCATAGGCCCGGCGGGAAATTGAGAAAGATCAAATCAGCTTGCCAGAAATAAAACAAAACCGGCACATTAAGCGCCGGTTTTGTGTTGCGTGTTCACTGCACAGTCGCTGTTTGCCGCACTGTGGCGACACAACCGACCTGCGTTAGGTCGCGCTCATTTTTCACGGAGTAACGCACGCGCTCTATGTTCTTTTATTTCCCGCAGTGTTCTTCACGCCGAATCGCGGCGTACACTTTGGCTGAACATGCTCTGGAGCTGGCTTATCTCCTCTTGCGACGCATACGCTTGCACGCGCGCGCTTCGACGTCACAAGCCCAACCGCTGGTGGTCTGTGCGCATTTCATGGACTTTGAACCGGCGAGATTATAACTGGCCCAGTCAGAACCGTATTCCATGGCGGTGAACCCCCGCCATGAGTCGATTGCTTCGCGCATTGCAATTTTTTTGCTCGCCTTGCCTGCGCTGCTTCCGGAGTGGAAGTGATCGGTCAGGCAAAGCCGTCCACCGCGTTCGGGGCGCGCCTCATGAAGGGCGGTGGCAAGACCCGTTTCATCAGCAAAAGCTGGCGGTATGGGGGAGGCGACACAAAGCAAAACACCAAACAACGCAAGAATTGAGATTTTATGTTTCATGGCGGTAGGCCTTCTACGATCCATTGAATGCATCGCGTGGAACCTGCATGATTCATATGAAGCCAGCGACTATTTACATCAATTCCGAACCAAAAACGTTGCTATCGCTGCAATCTGGCCACAATGCCTAAAGTGGCACCCGCAATGTCGCGGAAGTGCTGGAGAGCGTTCACGTTTCACGGAATCGCGCATGCGCTCTATTTTCTTTCATGTTGAGCATGTTCAGCCGAATCACGGACACTTCGGTTGAACTTGCTCTAGAAAAGTGGTGGCAGGTCGTATCGTTGGCCGGCAACCGTTAAACCGCTGAGCGCCGCCTTGCCATCCTCGCCGACGGCAACATGGGCTATCACTGCTTTTGCACGCACCTCTTTTTCAATGGTGTGCCCCTCGCCTTCAGGTACGAAGAATTTTTCTATTCCATAGCGCACTTGAATCGTAGCCCCCGGCTCTCTCCACTCTAATTTTGCCGCATACCACACATGCGCTGCGAGCGTGACCTCGTCGGCTTCAGAAGCAATTTGCGAACCTGCTTGCTGTAGGCTCCGCCCTGCTGCAACCGGTTTCCATTCATCGCCGGTTTTGGCCAGCCGCACGTAGATTTTCTCGCCTTTGTGCAGATCTCCCGAAATAAACGTGCGTGGAATACTCGAAATATCGTAAGCCAGGGTCACGTAGTCGCCACGGAACAAATCTCGGGGATCGATCGGCCGGACATGTATATCCAGCTTGCGTCCCTCACTCAGCAGGGTTTCGCGATCTACAACCATGAAAACCAGCACGCCTGCTTGCGCCAATGCGACCAAGGCAATCAGAACGATGCGCCAGTTTGTGAGGCGTGTGCGAATCCGTTCCGCCAAAGTCTGCGGGCTTGTGGCTGCGTTGCTGTCGAAATGCCCGGCCTGGTTGGCGTTGTTCTGAGTGCTCATGAGGGATCTCCAGAAACCTTGCTACCTTCCGCGTGGTGCAGACGCCAAGCGACGGCAGCCAGCGCAATGACAAGCAAACCTGCGACAAAGAAAAACAGGGATGAACCTAAAAGCGTTCCGACTGTCTTTACGTAAAGAGCGAAGATTTCCGCTGAAAATCCGGCATAACCGAGCCAAACTGCTCCTCTGATGCCCAGGTGCAGTCCCTGGTAAATTGCTCCAACCAGAAATGCGATTGTGAATGCGGCGAGTAGGGCCAATTGGTCTGTCGCTGTCCGGTCTACAAACTGCAGCGCCCACAACCCTATGAAGGCTGCGATCATACCGTATCCCAAGGTCACACCGGCACTATCGCTCACTATTTCATTGGGCTGCTTGCGGCCGCGTTGTCCGTGTATGACCCCTAACGAGGCGACTGCCACCACCAGTCCTGCTGCGACCATTGCCCAGCGACCATGAACACTCTGAATGCTGAAGCCGGCCAACATCAGCCAGTATGTGAGCAACGCTGCAACAAGATGCAGTCCAGGCCACCAACGGTTAAGTGCAAAAGAGCTGCCGAGTGCGACGGCAACAGGTAATAGCAGCCAGTGCGGGGTGGGTTTGAGCATCATCTCCCATCCGCTCCAAAGTCCGAACAAAAGCGTTGCTGCCGTCAGTGCCGGGTTGGAGCGCAGAAGAATGCCCGCGCCCAATGCGCCAAGGCCCCAAACGAATATGGCGTCCGGCGGATGCCCTTCAATATGGTACATCTGTGCAATCAGCATGATGCCGGCGCCAAAAATGGCCACACCCAAGAGGATCGCTGCATGGGCGAAGGCGTCCATTTGGCGTGCGAAAAGTGCAACGGCTGCGGCATAGGCACCGCCCAGTCCAGTGAAAATAATCAGCAGCCGCACGAGGCGGGGTATGTCCTGCCAATTGGCGGCGACGAAGCTCATCGCGGCAAAGCCCAGCAAAACGACGCCGAGTATCCCCAGAACAGCAGGCAACCCTGGTCCTATGTGGCGATCAAGCAGGTCCTGGCGGATGCGGGTTTCACCATCAGGTGTTACCCAGCCCGCCGCGCGCCATGTTGCTAGATCGTTTATGATCCTGCGCCTTGAGATCCACATGTGGTCACTTCGCTCCACTCTACCTGT
>JBKEAX010000395.1:0-2647 GCA_047972825.1 Hyphomicrobiaceae bacterium
CGAGCAGGCGCTCGATTACCGCCAATGCATGGCGGGCGCTTTCGTGGATGTCACGTGCATAACGCAGGTATCTTTCGTCGCCGATTGCCCCCAATTGCTCGTCCTTCATGATTTCTGCTGCAGACGCGATGGCGCTAAGTGGCGTTTTGAGTTCATGCGCCATGTGACGGACAAGCGTTCGTCGTGAAGCGGTACTGGCATTGATTTTCCCAAGTTCATTTGATGATGGGTCCTGCTGAGCAGCAGGTTGGCGATTTGATTTTACCGACTCGCCAGTTGTGGGTGCCTTGGTGTCACGTTTGGCGGTTGCTTCTGAGCGGACACTGGGTTGAGGGGTTTGTTCGCGGCTGGCAGGGGGGGCACCTAAGCGGAAGGTTTCGCCAGGTGTGGTTTCGGTATCGCAAGCCTGTTGTAATGGTCGTGGTCTGGTTGCCGTCGGTGGCGATGCTACGGGTGTGGACTGATGCGGTGCATTTAGCGGTGTTGGAACGACTAAGGGTGTGACCTGCGATCCCGGGCGCGGCCTGTTGTCGGTGTGCTTGAGTTCCGCTCGCGTCAGGTCGTGGCCTTTTACGCGAATGCTCCCGGGAGGGGCATATTCGGGCGGTTGTATTGGTTGGCCACCAATTTGTGGTGGCGCTTCAAATTCGCGTTCGTCGCTGTGTTGTTGGTCTATCTCGACAGGGGCTTGGACGGTGTCTGTTGGTTCAGGTGCGTTTTCGCTGCGACCGGCGAGGATCTGGCGTGCGATTGCCTTGAGGGTTTCCTTGTCGCTTTGTTTCGTTGAGGCCGCTGGTGGCGGTGCTGTCCTGGGTGGCGTAGGAGGTGGCATGGGGGATGCGTCTGCTGATTGCATCGATGCGGAGCGTACAGACCTGGATGTAGCGGTGTCCTGCTGCATCGGCTGCGTGCGATAGGGTGCTGCAGTTGGTTTTTTGGTCTGCCCATAGGGCGCAGGTCGCGTGGAGGGGCGCGCATCGGTGTGATGTGGGGCGATGTCAGCTTCATCGCTTGGTAGGATTCCAGCGGATTTTGCTGAGGGGACATGTGTTGGCCCTGTTTGCGCATCCCGGCTTTGCTTGCTCAACGGCGGTTCGGGTGTTGATTGATGCGTGGCTGGCGTGCTTTCACCGGCCTTTCTTTCGTCTATCGCGATCAAGGCAAGCTCTTCATCTGCCACCTGTTGAATTATGACGTTGCAACGCAATCGCGAAATTCCGTCGATTGTCCAAAAAACGAGTGGAATGCTGGTCGTTTTCTCGAAAAATGCCCCGGTGATGATGCGGCGTAGGTCCATGATCGCCGGCATGGCGCTATCAAGCGGGATCGGGCCTTGGTTTTCGCTTTCTCCAACTCCTAGCAATTTTGCGCCTTCGGCATTGGCTGCCTTCAACGTGGCGCTGAACGGGGCGATGGCGAACGCGGGGGTGCGCGCGGCCGCCAGCCATGCGGCAACCTCGCCCGTTGCAGCCGGAAGGCCTTGCCGGGTTGCTTTTTGCCGTTCGTCCATCAGCCTGAAACCTTGTGCATCGATAATGTGTTAGACCTGCTGGCTCCGTGCGTCTATGAACAAAATTGGCTCCTGATTCCGGTGGTTAAACCAAGAGCGCGGAACATACTGCTTGTTGAACTAGCATAATGCGCCAGAGTGCCTGTTTCGGCATGATTGTGTTTGTTTTTGCAAGCGTGGCAAATACAACTGCGGATTGCTTGGTTTGTTCAAATCCAGGGTTCCCGGGGCGGTGGCGGATCTCTGGTCGATTGCGGCGAAATGGCAATCATGGGAACGTGTCTGCTGTTCTTCTGGATATGCTGCTGATAGCCAGTGCTGGAAAAATGGCCGCGAAGGCCCCGTGTCTTCGTTGCTCTCGCCGGTTTTTGCTTGACGCGGCATGGTGCTTGCGGTTTTACAACAGCCTTTGCTGGTTCCCTGCCCGTCAGTCCGGCTGGGACCGTTTACGCCATGGCGTATGCCGCCTTAGCTCAGTTGGTTAGAGCGCTAGATTGTGGATCTAGAGGTCGGTGGTTCGAATCCACCAGGCGGTACCAATAAAATCAATAAGTTAGACATTTTAATCCGATAACGGATGGCAGTTTTCCGAACTGTTAACCGTGCGGTCGGTCGCTTCCATTACGCAACGAATCATGTGATAAATCCTGTCTGACGCAATTCATGGCGGGGGAACGCGGTGAGCGCGGACGCTGTTAAGGACATCATTCGGTCGGATGTCTCCAAGGACCTCTTGATCGATATCGACGCCGAAGCGCGGTCTACGCGCAAGGCGGCTGGCGAGGCCGCACTGGGCATGGGCCTGGTTGGGCGAGATGCGCTCCAGATCGCGGGATTTGGCGCCCATAAGCTGTTTGAGAACCGCCTGACGGAGCTTTGGGCTGCGGCGGGCGGCGAGGTTCTCGTCGGCGGCTTGATACCGGGTACTGAACTCCGGAACTACCAGCCGCTCTGCCGGCAAGGCCGCGTGATCCTCGGCAAGGCGAGCATCCTCGATCCTCGCGAGCTGCCGGCGAAGAACCTGACGCGGGCGAACGCAGCGACCCTGAACAGTCGTTATGCCACCGTCTCGTTCCTGCCGGGCATGGAACCTCCGGCACCGTCCGAAGACGTGATCTCTGTGCTGCTGTTGACCAG
>JBKEAX010000426.1:0-2162 GCA_047972825.1 Hyphomicrobiaceae bacterium
GAAGCCCAGGGTCGGAACCCTGATCAGATGGCTTCCTTGAGATCCTTGGCGGCGCGGAAAGCAATCTTCTTGCTTGCCTTGATCTTGATGGATTCGCCGGTGGCTGGGTTGCGGCCCATGCGTGCGGGACGATGACGGACCTGGAGAATGCCAAGACCGGCAATACGCAGGCGCGCACCCTTCTTGAGGTGGGCAGTCATCATATCGACCATGTTGGACAACATCTCGTTGGCCTGCTTTTTGGGCAGTTCGTGCGCCTCGGCCAGGGCATCGCCCAGGTTGCGAAGCGTAATGGTTACGGGCTTCTTGACCGACTTGGTTGCCTTGGCTGCCTTGGCGGCGGTCGGAGACTTTTTGACGGCTGTCTTCTTGGCTGCCGTCTTTTTTGCCGCTGTCTTCTTTGCGGCGGGCTTGGCTTTCGCCTTTGCCTTTGCTGCTGCCATTGTAGTTCTCCCTCTCATACGTCTGATGTTCAAAGTTTGCGATTGAGCGAATAAATTCTGTGGAACGTCCTGATCCGTCCTTTGATTGGATATGTGAATTCCTTTTCCCCCAAAAGCTGATTTTTGGTGTTTTACGTATTAAAACGAATTTGGAGTGACGTGTTTGCAACGAAATGGCCTGTTTTTAGAGGTTTATGAATGAAAAACCCTCTCAAAGCATCGCGATCGCTATGTCACTTGGCGTCAGTTTACGACTACAGCTGCAAGTGAGTCGCGGTCCGAATGGTCTCGTTTGAGGAGGCTTCTTTGATCATCAGGCTCCTTGGGGCGGGGAGAAATACCCTTGCCGCTGATGTTTTGGAGTGATGCTAAATCATCTTGTGCGTGTCGGGCCCAAGCCTGCGCTGTCCAGTTGAAACATTTTTCATATGTAGAAAGAAAATGGGTGAAACCGGAACAATTCCGGTTTCACCCATTGCTTTTCAGCGGGGTCTTGAAAAGTCCCAGGAGCGTTTCTGGAAAATTACCCCGATTACAGTGAAGTGGCCTATTCAATCTGATTGAATTGCGAATTGATACTCGGCTCAAAGCCAGGGGTGTTCCGTCTTCGCTTTTGCCTCGTAGCCTGCGATTGCGTCAGTCTTCTCAAGGGTCAGCCCGATGTTGTCGAGGCCATTCAGGAGACAATGCTTGCGGAATGGATCAATGTCGAAGCGGATACTGCCACCATCGGGGCCGCGGATTTCCTGGGTCTCTAGATCAACAGTGATGGTCGCGTTTGCGCCGCGGCTTGCATCATCCATCAGTTTGTCGACGTCAGCTTGTTTGAGTTTGATTGGCAGGATGCCGTTCTGGAAGCAGTTGTTATAGAATATATCAGCAAAGTCGGGTGCGATGACGCAGCGGATGCCGAAGTCTAGCAGGGCCCATGGCGCATGCTCACGGCTTGAGCCGCAGCCGAAATTCTCGCCTGCGACGAGAATTTCTGCCTTACGATAAGCCGCCTTGTTCAGTACGAAGTCGGGATTTTCGTTACCATTTTGGTCGTAGCGCATCTCGAAGAACAGGGATTTGCCAAGGCCGGTGCGCTTGATCGTCTTCAAGAACTGCTTGGGAATAATCATGTCGGTATCGATGTTTCTCAAAGGCAGGGGGGCTGCGATACCTGTCAAAGTGGTGAATTTTTCCATTTTGGCGGTGCTTTCTTTCTCTAGTTCGTGGTCCGAGTTCCGGCTTCAGGGTTCGAGGCCATCGGCAAGTGCGCGGAAGTAGCCTTCGGCAGCTATGAGGCGATCAATGCGCCGGTCTGCTGCGGTTTGGATCCCGTCGAAGTGTGGGGCGCTAGCATCCAGGCGTTCCAGGCGTCTTTTAACGCCGGACAGCTTGCGGCCGTCAAGATGATGTTCAAGAACACTGACGATGTTTTCAACGTAACCCGTGATGCGGCCGAACTCGCGTGCTGCCCTGCGCGCTGCGTGGCGGTTGTCTGGCTGGCGCTCAAGCTCATACAGAGCTTCGGCGGCGCGGGCGAGCGTCTCGGCGATGGCTGTGGCATAGCGGGTAACGCGCCGGCGGCGGGCTTTGTCGAGCGGCGCGAGCGCGGATATCCACCCGTGGACGGTCATGGCGAGATCGAGAATAACGCCCACATAGGCAGTGTACGGCATGGGAGGCTCCGAAAAGGCTCGGGTTACCTCATGCTAAGTAGAGACAGCAGGG
>JBKEAX010000443.1:0-3722 GCA_047972825.1 Hyphomicrobiaceae bacterium
TTCAGCTGATTGAAATTGTGCCAGGTGATCCCGTAACGATTGGCGGACTGGAAATTATCGCGGCTCGCGTGTGTCACGGCCCTCGTGGCGGGCCGTTCTTTGCTTATCGGATAAGTCTGGATGGCCGAATAATCGCTTACACCGGTGACACCGAATGGGTGGATGAACTTATCGCCATTGGCAAGAATGCGGACCTCTTGATTGCGGAAGCATACTTTTACGAGAAGAAGGTGCCGTTTCATCTCGACCTGGCAACGCTTGCGGAAAAAATGCCACTTGTTCAACCAAAGCGTTTGATTCTGACACACATGAATGACGACCTGCTTGGTAGGTTGTCTTCAATCCCATTCGAGGCTGCAGCCGACGGATTGGTTGTTGAACTTTGACACCATGTATTGTGGTGGCCAGCCCCCTTCCTTGCGAGTTCGGTGCGGCGTCTTCCCCGAGCATGTTCAGCCGAAGTGTACGCGGTTCGGCGTGAACAACATGCTCCAGAAATAAGAGCATGTTCAGCCGAAGTGTGCGCAGCTCAGCGTGAAGAATATGCTCAAAATAAAAGAAAATAGAGCGCGTTTGCGATACCGTGAAAAGTGAACGGGACTGAACATCTAGGGTCCTTACGATATGGTTGATGCAACATCAGTCTACTTGCCCAATTTTCAATGTATGTGGCGCAAAAGTGTGCAGCGGTTTTGCGACAACGACCGACATTAGGCGGGCGGAGGACTGGTATACATGCAGTCCCAGGGCAAGCGGCAAGCTCCGATATATGGGGTAATTCCCGAGCCGCGGGCGGGTTGTTTCGTTTTTGGCGATGACACGGTGCGTGAATTGGAGTAACGGGGTGCGCCACTAGGGTCTGGAGCCATGACTATTGAGTCTTGCCCAATGGCCAGCGCCACGAAAGGCGGCGCCTGCAATCCATTTGTCGCCGCACACAAGGCCGCTCTGCAGGCGATATGTTCCAATGCCGGAGCAGCAACGAAACCCATGCCTTTCAATGCGAGACTAATCCAGTTCGTGGTGGGCTTGTTGCTGTGCTTCATTGCGCTTGCCATGATCATCCCTTTGGTCATCGATTTGATCGACCATAACGATGACTGGCGCGTGTTCCTTGTATCGTCCAGTATTACGTTTTTTTGCGGTGGGCTATTGGCTGCCGCAGGGTGGTCGGAACGCACGGGCAACCTCACGGTCAAGGATGGTTTCATTATCACCACGTCGTGTTGGGTTGTTGTTACCGTGTTTTGTGCCATTCCATTCGTCGGCCTGGGCGTACCTTTCACAGACGCCTATTTCGAGGCCATGTCGGGACTGACGACCACGGGGTCAACCGTTCTTACCAAACTCGACCTATTACCCAGGGGCATGCTCATGTGGCGTGCACTCCTCAACGGTATGGGTGGCCTTGGAATCATTGCGATGGCCGTTATCCTTCTGCCGTTCTTGCGCATTGGCGGCATGCAATTGTTCCAGATGGAGAGCTCCGACAAGTCAGAAAAGATAACCCCGCGCATGACGGAACTCGTGGCAGCAATGGCCGCAATCTATGGCGCTCTGATTGTCCTGTGCGCCATCATCTATCTGCTGTTTGGGATGTCGCTGTTCGATGCTGTCTGCCATGCCCTTGCAACCCTGGCGACCGGGGGCTTTTCCACGCATGACGCAAGTTTTGGATTTTTTGGGTCAGCTCCCATTGAATGGGCGGCCACCTTGTTCATGATAATGGGCGCCCTGCCGTTCGTATGGATGATCAAGGTTCTGCGTGGCAACACCGAAGCTTTGCGGAACGATCAGCAGGTTCGTGGTTTTCTCCTGTTCATTGGTGTGGTCAGTCTGGGACTGGCATTGTGGTTGGTGGAGTTCAGAGGGGAGGCTTTCTGGGATGCCTTGCGCAAGACGGCTTTCAATGTTGTCTCTATCGTCACGACCACAGGATTTGCGAGCGAAGATTATACGGCGTGGGGTCCATTCACCGTTGGTGTATTTTTCATTCTGACTTTCGTTGGCGGTTGCGCGGGATCTACTGCTGGTGGCATCAAGATCTACCGGCTGCAGATCGCAGGAATGCTGACGCGCACGTATCTTCTGCAACTGATAAAGCCGCATCGCATTGTGCCGAAGGCTTTCAACGGCCGGCCAGTGTCGGAGCAGGCATCGTTTTCAGTCGTTGCGTTCTTGACCGTATATCTGTTCTCGATTGGAATCTTCACGCTGTTATTGACAGGAACAGGATTGGATCTGCTGACGGCGCTATCGGCGTCAGCGCAGGCAATTTCAAACGTTGGTCCGGGGTTGGGCGAGATTGTCGGGCCAGCGGGCAATTTTGCGACGCTGCCGGCTACGGCCAAGTGGGTGTTGAGCGGCGCCATGCTCCTGGGCCGGTTGGAATTGTTTACCGTTCTGGTTCTCTTCCGCCCCGAATTCTGGGTGCGGTGAAGTTTGGCCAGCGCACCTCTATTTTCTGACAAACAGGGGTAAGCATAGAGCGTTTGGCGCCCTGGCGATCGGCGCTGTTAACGCCACCTGCGTGGCCCATGCAACCATTTTCGCATTTGTTTTAAATGTTGCGCAGATTTACCGACCTTTAAGGACGTTGGTTTACAAAGGCCTCTGTTCCAAGTCGAACAGTTGCTCATGATAGTTCCGCGTAAAAAACCAAAACATGACAGGCCCGCAGTCTCCAGGCAGATCCTGGTTGTGCTTACTTGCCTCGGGTTAACCTGCACATTTGCCTATCATGCACTTCACGGCCGACATGGCCTCGAGACACGTTCAATGCTGATTTCCCGCTCCGAAGGTTTGGAGTTCGAAATCAGAGGTCTCGAGGCCGTTCGGTCCAGATTGAAGCGCGACATTGCGCTGCTTTCATCCAGCCCTCCCGATCAAGATCTTGTCGAAGAGATTGCGCGAGATGTTCTAGGCTTCGTAAGTCCTGAGGACCGCATTCTGTTGCGCGATAGCGGTTCTGGAACCTAATGCATGTAGCGAATTATGTGATTCATGCCTCACGCTTTAAGCCTTTGATTTCATGCATGTCGTGATCGCAAAACCGCTGCGCGCCTTTGTGCGACATGCATCAATGGCGGTTCCATGTCACATGAGTTTCCAACATTCGAAGATGTGGCAGCAGCAGCCAAGCGCATCGCTGGCCATGCCGTGCGTACGCCTCTGATTGCAAGCCCGGCACTGGATGCAGCTACAGGCGCGCGTGTTCTACTCAAGCCCGAAATTTTGCAGCGGGTTGGCGCGTTCAAATTCCGTGGGGCTTTCAATCGTATCTCGCTTGTTGATAGCAATCGTTTTCCGGGCGGTGTGGTGGCGTGTTCTTCAGGCAATCATGCACAGGGCGTGGCACATGCCGCGACGCTGCTTGGGCATGCCTCCGCGATTGTCATGCCGTCGGATGCGCCCAGCCTCAAGATCGAACGCACACGCGCGTTCGGCGCCGATGTCGTGCTTTATGATCGTGTGAATGAAGACCGCGAGGCGATCGCCAAACAGCTTGCGGCGAATCGGCAGGCGGATTTTGTGCACCCCTTTGACGATGCATCAGTGATTGCGGGGCAGGGCACGGCCGGATTGGAAATGGTGGAGGATGCAACTGCAGCAGGCGTAGGGCTTGATGTGGTCGTCATACCTTGTTCGGGTGGCGGGCTCGCCTCTGGTGTGGCCGTGGCCGTCAAACACCTGCATCCCAATACGCGGGTCATTATCGTTGA
>JBKEAX010000486.1:0-2558 GCA_047972825.1 Hyphomicrobiaceae bacterium
AGCGGCATCTGAAAAGCAGCGACATCAAGCTCGGTGGCTATTATTCAAACGGCGGCGTCGGCGAACAATTGCAAGTGCGCCGGATAGTCGACGCCGCACCAAGCGAATATGGCGATGTGATCTGGTGCGTTATAGCTGGCAAGAACCGTGGCCTTACAGGCGTTTCACGACGCCAGGATTTTGCCAACTGGGCGGCCTACGAAGTAACGCGCGCCTCAGGCACCAGCATGCGCAAAGCCTTTCATGCAACCAGGATTTCTTCCAGATCAAGAGAACCGCATATGGTTTCCTGACATCCGCAATTTGACACGCCAGCGCAGGAGAATGTCACCTTCCTAGAGCATGTTCAGTCGAAGTGTACGCGGTTCGGCGTGAAGAACATGCTCAAACTAAAAGAAAATAGAGCGCGTTCGCGATTCCGTGAAAAGTGAACGCTATCTAAGAAGGATAGGACAAGACAAGCCGCTCTCAGAACATGCTATTTCCGAGTATTGAACACCGCCATCATTCCAAGCCAGCCATCCTCAGCGCGCCATTGCTTCGCGGGTCCAGCGTTCTATGCCAGCAGCGTCCATGGCACCCGGCTGACGGGCAACCTCCCGTCCACCGCGAAACAGGATCAGTGTTGGAATGGAGCGAATACCGTAACGCGCCGCAACGTCGGGCACGGCCTCTGTATCAACCTTGAGAAGGCGCACCTGGGGTTCAAGCGCCCCAGCAGCACGTGCGAACATCGGCGCCATCATCTTGCACGGACCACACCACTCCGCCCAGAAGTCAACCAGCACAGGCAACGAGCCCTTTGTAAGGTAGCGATCGAAGGCAGAGGCTGACAATACCGCGACAGGTGCACTTTTGAACAACGGTTCATGACATTTACCGCATTTTGGCCGTGCGCCTTCGTGCAACTTATCAGCAGGAGCGCGGTTTAATGCGCCGCAGCTTGGACAGACAATCGTCTCGATCTCGGCTTGCTGCATCTTCATGCCTTGCTTGCAATACTGCGCTGAACGGCCATCCCACCGGCAGCACATCGCTCCTTGGAAATTGAAACTGCGGCACGCATCAAAGCTTGTGCCGCAGTTCAGCAGTATCCAAGTCGACCCAATGGCAGTCCTTGCGGGTTGCCGGTAGAACAGCACAACAGCAATCACCTGCCATCATGCCTGTCTGCCCCTCTTCATCAATCAATGACGATCGTGCGTTGCATGGGCGCCTTGTCATCGCGCGTCCACTCGGCCAGCGATCCATCATACATTCTGGCCTGCTTGTTGCCCATGATCTCGGATGAAACAAACCAACCCAGACTGGCCCAATGGCCCGTATTGCAGAAGTTTATCTGTTTGCCCGTCGTGGCCACGCCAGCAGATTGATACAACTTCGCAAGCTGCGTCTTGGATCGGAACTTACCGCCGTTGTTCACCGTGAGCCAAGCTTCAGGCAAGTTCGTTGCGCCCGGAATTGTGCCAGCGACTTTGGCGGCACTGCTCTTGGAAATTCCCAGAAAGAAGTCGCTAGGCCGATTGTCGACAAGCGGTTCCTTGTCGGCCATCGCCGCTTTCACATCCTCCTTGGTGGGAACCATATCCTTGCGGAAATCAGCCTTGAAGACTTTGGCCGCTGGCGTCGTAGTGCCAGTCCCTAAAGGGTTGACCGGCTTCTTCGTCTGCTTGTCGACTTCGGCAACCCAACCCAGAAAACCACCATCAAGAATGGAAACGTTATCATGACCCAGAACCTTGAAGGTCCAATAGATACGCGTTGCCGCGCCGGTGTCCCGCGCACTCTTGCCCATTGGAATCAACACCACGTGCGTAGCGTTGTCGATGCCCTGCGCACCAATCAACTTTTCCAGCTTTTCAACCGGCGGCAGCATACCTCTGACACCTTCGGCACTCTTCTCCCGCCATCCAGCCTTGGTGTAATCCGTATAGATAGACCCTGGAATATGAGCGGCCGAGAAATCAGCTTCACTACGTCCACCACCGCTTGTAACGTCGAGCAACACAACCCCCGGCTTGCCAAGGTTGGACTTGACCCACGCGACTGAAACAAGTGGATCAGCCGCACCAGCTGGCAAAGCCGCAAACACAAAGCCCAATAGCGCGAGCGAATAAGCCAAAATCTTTTGCATGGGGTTTCCTTCACCTGACGTAATTGCGCATTCACAGACGCCTTGCACGCAGCGCAACGGAATTCCCATTCGCAACATGGAGCGCTTTTTTCTCCATCGTCGCCCATGACGCAGCGTTGTCAAGCTGACACGTCAACCATTTATCAAATGAATAAAAAAATCGACGGCGGCTATTAGAGGCCATTCAGTCAGAGTGCACGCGGTTCAGCCTGAAGAAAATGGTCAAAAACAAAAGAGAGACCCATATTTTGCTGAAGTGTGCAGCGGTAGAGCCGTGAAAAACATGCTCAAAAATAAAAATAGAGCGCGTTCGCAATTCCGTAAAAAGTGAACGCGCTCTAATAGCTCCCGATACTAACGCTTCAACCTCTTCGATCAGTCACGATTCATGCCCTTGGATGCCAGCTCTTCAAGATATGTCTTC
>JBKEAX010000513.1:0-1991 GCA_047972825.1 Hyphomicrobiaceae bacterium
TACACCGCGCGCCATCACACGTTTTTTGAGATGCTGGGCAACTTTTCGTTCGGCGACTATTTCAAGGAACATGCGATCGAGTTGGCGTGGAAGCTGGTCACAAAGGAATTCGGTCTCGACGAGAAAAGGCTCCTGGTCACGGTCTACCATGACGATGATGTGGCTTTTGATCTTTGGAAGAAGATTGCCGGACTTGGTGAAGGCCGGATCCTGCGCATCAACTCGTCGGATAACTTCTGGCAGATGGGTGACACGGGGCCATGTGGGCCGTGTTCAGAGATCTTCTACGATCATGACCCCGATGGTTCAAAAGGCATCCCCGGTGGACCGCCAGGGTCGGCGGATGAGGACGGTGACCGCTTCATCGAAATATGGAACCTCGTCTTCATGCAGTATGAGCAGTACGAGGGCGGGGAACGTGTGTCGCTGCCGCGGCCTTCCATAGATACAGGCATGGGGCTTGAGCGCATATCTGCTGTGCTGCAGGGCACCTATGACAATTACGAAACCGATTTGTTTCGCGCGTTGATCGCGGCGTCCGTCGAGGCCACCGGCGTCAAGGCGGAGGGTGCTGCCAAGGCGTCTCATCGCGTTATTGCGGATCATCTGCGGGCGACGAGTTTCCTCATTGCCGATGGCGTGCTGCCCTCGAATGAGGGGCGTGGCTATGTGCTGCGCCGGATCATGCGCCGGGCGATGCGTCATGCGCACCTTCTGGGCGCCACCGAACCGTTGATGTACCGTCTGGTGCCAGCGCTCCTTCACCAAATGGGCGACACGTATCAAGAATTGTTGCGGGCAAAGGCGCTGATAACCGAAACACTGAAACTTGAAGAAACACGCTTCAAGAAAACGCTCGACAAGGGGTTGGGCCTGCTGGCGGATGCTTCGGGCAATCTGAAGTCGGGCGCGACATTCCCCGGTGACGTCGCCTTCAAGCTCTATGACACGTATGGGTTTCCGCTGGACCTCACCGAGGATGCGCTCCGGGCTCGCGGCATCGGCGTCGATACAGCTGGGTTCGATGCGGCAATGGCTAGGCAGAAGGAAGAGGCGCGCAAAGCCTGGAAGGGTTCGGGCGAGGCAGCCACAGAGACGCATTGGTTTGAAATTCGAGACAACGCGGGTGCTACAGATTTCCTGGGCTATGACACGGAGACGGCCGAAGGCGAGATCCGTGCGCTGGTGAAAGGTGCAAAATCTGTCAAGACGCTGAAGACCGGCGACGAAGGCCAGATTGTACTCAACCAGACGCCATTTTATGGTGAGTCGGGCGGCCAGGTCGGCGATGAAGGCGTTATTGTCGGCCCCAAAGGCGCGCGCTTCCGCGTGACCGATACGCAAAAGAAACTTGGCGATCTTTTCGTCCACTACGGCGTTGTCGAAGAGGGCGCCTTCAAGATTGCCGAGGCGGTTGAATTGCAGGTTGACCATCGGCGGCGATCGGCAACGCGCGCGAACCACTCTGCCACACACCTTCTGCACGAAGCGCTGCGCCAGGTTCTAGGAACGCATGTGGCCCAGAAAGGGTCCCTGGTGGCGCCCGACCGGCTTCGTTTCGACTTTTCGCATCCCAAGCCCATGTCGGCAGAGGAGTTGGCGGAAGTAGAGACGATTGCCAACAGGATCGTCATGCAGAATGCGCCGGTCGAGACGCGACTGATGGCGGTAGACGATGCCATTGCCTCAGGTGCGATGGCACTGTTCGGTGAAAAATACGGTGACGAGGTTCGCGTTGTCTCTATGGGGCAGCCCGACAACGGTGGTGTGCCCAACAAGGCTTGGTCTGTGGAACTGTGTGGTGGCACACATGTGCAACGAACCGGAGACATTGGCTTGGTTCGCGTCGTTGCCGAGACGGCCAGTGCGTCGGGTGTCCGCCGCATCGAGGCGCTCACGGCTGATGGCGCGCGCGCTTATCTCGCCGAGCAGGACAGGCGGTTGCGGGAAACCGCAGCGCTCTTGAAAACGCGCCCGGAGGATGTCGTCGA
>JBKEAX010000603.1:0-2697 GCA_047972825.1 Hyphomicrobiaceae bacterium
GATTACCCGGGAAGCGCAGGATGAACTTGCCTACGAGAGCCATAACAAGGCAGCAGCTGCCTATCAGTCTGGATGGATGGACCGGTTGCTGGTGCCGGGTGCAGGTGTGTTCCGCGATAACAACGTTCGCCCCGACATTTCACTGGAGAAGCTGGCGAGCCTCAGGCCTTCGTTCGACAAGTCGGGTAAGGGTACGCTGACAGCAGGAAATTCCACGCCGCTGACAGATGGCGCGGCAGCGGCATTAATTGCATCAGAGAGCTGGGCGCGCGAGCGCGGCTTGCCGATCAAGGCTTATTTGACCTTTGGGCAAACTTCGGCCAACGATTTTGTGGGCGGCGACGGACTGCTGATGGCGCCGACGATTGCTGTTTCCAGGATGCTTGAGCGGGCAGGATTGTCGCTCCAGAATTTCGATTTTTATGAAATCCACGAGGCATTCGCCGCGCAGGTCTTGTGCACTTTGAAGGCCTGGGAAGACCCCACCTACTGTCGCGAGAAGCTTGGGCGCTCAGAGCCCATGGGTTCCATCGACCGCACGAAAATGAATGTCAAAGGGTCATCGATTGCCTACGGACACCCATTCGGTGCGACGGGTGCGCGGATTATCGGCAACCTGGCGGAATTGCTTGCAGAAAAGGGCAGCGGGCGGGGCCTTATTTCGGTATGCACCGCTGGGGGAATGGGCGTGACGGCGATCATGGAAGCTGCTTAGGGCCCGGACTCAACAACAATAGGTCCAAGACAGTCCGCAAAGTCACTCTTCAACAGATGGCGGGCTTGGCGAGCAGACACGGACGTTCTTCTAGGTTATGTGTTCCGCTCAATACGGGACAATAGAGGGCGCCTATCGCCATGGGCATGAAATCTCAAGACGAAAAGCGCCTTGCGGCGGCCAAGGCTCTCATTGGAGAGCTGGCGCAGTCCTTGAACCTTGACGCGTTCGTGCGGCTTTGGGACGGCTCGCGTGTGCCGCTGGGGGCGGCCGCAACCGGGCCCTTCGAGATCATCATCAACGATCCCGGGGTGATCGCATCGTCGCTGCGTGCGCCATCCCTGGAAACGATCATCCGGCATTATATCGACAAGCGTATTGATTTTTCCGGTGGGTCGTTGATCGACCTGGGCCGACAGATCAACCAGCGTGGCCGCTCGGTCAAGATACGAGGTCGCGACGCTTTGAGCATTGCGCGGCGCCTATCACCATTTTTGTTCGCGCCAGGGGCCGCACCGCGCGATCAGGGCGGCTTTGAAGGCGACATTGTCGGCAATCGCCGCAAGGGTGATGACAACAAGGATTTCATCCAGTTTCATTACGACCTGTCGAACGACTTCTATTCGCTCTTTTTGTGCGACGAGATGGTCTACACGTGTGCCTATTTCCACGATTGGGAGCAGGACATAGCTGCGGCGCAGATCAACAAACTTGATATGGTCTGCCGCAAGCTGCGCCTGAAGCCGGGCGAAAGGTTCCTCGACATCGGTTCTGGATGGGGTGCGCTTGTCTGCCATGCGGCGAAAAACTATGGCGTCAAGGCGCATGGCATTACGCTATCCCAGGAGCAGCTGAATTTTGCCCGTGAGAAGGTGAAGCGGTTGGGTTTGGAGGACCAGGTAACGTTTGAGCTGATCGACTACATCAATGCGACAGGAACCTACGACAAGATTGCTTCGGTGGGGATGTATGAAGCAATCGGGCTCAAGAACATTCCCGCTTACATGAAGAAAATTCGCTCGTTACTTTCGGAAGACGGGCTGTTTCTCAACCATGCCATCTCACGCAAGGCCAAGCGGACCAAGCGCGGCTTTATGCCAGAGCGTATGCGGCCCGAGCAGAAGGCCCTTGCCAAATACATATTCCCAGGCGGTGCGCTTGACGATATCGGCCACACGGTTGCGGAGATGGAGCTGGCGGGTTTCGAGGTGCACGACGTTGAAGGCTGGCGGATGCATTATGCGCGCACGTGTACGCTGTGGTGCGAGCGTTTGATGGCGCGCAAGCAAGAGGCGATTGCGCTTGTGGGTGAAGCGAAATACCGCATTTATATCGCTTACCTTGCAGGATGTGCGATTGCCTTTGAGCGTGGCACGGCGCGGCTGTTCCAGACGTTATGTTCCAAGACGGCGAAGCGCCCGCCGCCATTGCCGCCGACGCGTTCGGATCTTTATCGCTGAATTGGCGTTTGAGCATGTTCAGCTGAAGTGTGTAGCGGTTCAGCGTGAAGAACATGATCCAAACGAAAGAGCATGTTCAGCTGAAGTGTGTAGCGGTTCGGCGTGAAGAACACAGCGAGAAATAAAAGAAAATAGAGCCCGCTCGCGATGCCATGAAAGGTGATCGCGATCGATTATCTGCGCGCCTCGCTTCGCATGACGTGCTTGCAGCCTTGGGGGCGGACTCATTGCTATTGGTCCGGACCCTAATGAGCCTCGGCCATTGAGGAATCTTGGCGGAAGGATATTGCGCACGGACCGAACATTGCGCATAAGCGGGACGCCATTGCATGTCGCGCACAAGTGCGTAGAGGTGTTGCGATCACGACCTGCACAAAATCAAAGACTTAAAGCGTCAGGAACGAAGCTCATAATTCGTGGCACGCTTTAGCGGACGTGGTGGAACTGGTAGACACACGGGACTTAAAATCCCGAGGCTTAACCGCCGTGCGGGTTCGAGTCCCGCCGTCCGCACCATTTTGG
>JBKEAX010000521.1:0-10823 GCA_047972825.1 Hyphomicrobiaceae bacterium
AAATCACGGTCGTTTGATCGGTGGTTTGTCCCGCCGCCTGCTCAACATGAGCGATCACAGCCGCAACAGCGGCACATACAGTTGCGCGAATTTTCACCGACCTATCCCCCACAACCCACAAGGCGGATGTTATAACATCCGAAAAATCTTCGTCAACTCTCGGAGGCTGTTGGGTGGATAAAGAACTCGCTGCTCACCTCGACAAACCGTCATCACGCGTGGACAAGCGGCTGCCGGTGACTGTGCTTTTGGGCTTCCTCGGCGCGGGCAAGACGACGTTGCTCAACTAGGTTCTCAACGGCTCAAGGTCGTTGTGATTGTGAACGACATGAGCGAGGTGAACATCGATGCGGATCTGGTCGAGAAGGGGGAGGGACGAACCCTTCCCGCACCGACGAGACGCTGGTCGAAATGTCAAACGGCTGCATCTGCTGCACGGGGCGCGGGGCGTCAGATGGCAAAGGGTGGGGCAGCTTCAAACTGACGATCCGCCGATACCCGGGGCAGGTTCATGGTAATGTTGACACAGCAGCCGGGGACCAAGCGTCAGTGACGTAACACGTAGAATGCCTCGGCGACACTTCCGGCTGCTAAAGCCGGTTGCCGTCCGCGCCGGTCTCGTCTGCATCGTCAGGTTCCGCACCTGCATCGAACCTGGCGCGCCAGAGGTCAAGACTTCGCCGATCGACCGACGAGCGCGGATCCGCACGGAGCTGCCGGCACAACACGCGCAAGGCCACCCGACCGGCCCGCGTATCCGGTTCGCGGAAGTTGTTGGCCACACCACCGCTGGATAAACTCTCCTTGGCGGCGCGTTTGACCCTCATCTGCTCCGGCGAACCCCACTTGTTCATGAGCGCTTCGAAACCATCGTGCAAGCCTGGGTCGAAGCTTCGATCCTCACCCATCCCCGTCGCAAGAGGATTGCCGGGAAACATCATCAGGCACGGGATCAGTTTTTCCCGCACGGGAACGTTTGCCGAGTGTGTGCGCCCACTCCTCATGAGCTTCGGCAGAATGTGGGTGTGCGGTCCGGGTGGGGATTTGCCACCCGTCTCAGACCCGCCGATCTTCTGGTAGACCTCGACCCGACCGAGCCGCGTCAACGCGATGCGGTGGGGATGGGAGGCCAGAATCGCCGCCATCGCCGGATTGCCGTGCTCGAACAGCGATCGGCCGGCGACCGATCGCAACGTGTCGATCAGGGCAGCATCGCTCGTGCGGATACAGAAATCGACTGCGCGGCATGACCCACCGAGGGCGCTCAGCCCGAGATCGAACAGCACAGCACTGCGATCCTCCTCGCGCACCGCGGCCTCGTCCGGACCCAGCTCCGAGAGCGTCGTGCGTTGGCTCATGTTCGCCTGCTCTGCTGGCATGCAAAAGGCGACGCCGTGGACCCAGCGATCGGCATTCTTGCTCAGCCCCTCGTAGGCAATCGGTATGACGTCAGGGGTAAGTTCGATCCGAAGTCCACCGCGCGTCGTCGCACGCGCCAGGCTTTGTGCGTCATCGACGAGGGCCGGTTCGCCCGAGTCCTGGTGGAACTCGGCGATGGCGCCAAAGCCACCCATGCTCCACCCTGTCTCCGGCTGCTGCAGGTGGGCGCGCAAAGTGTCGCTAACATCGGTCATTGTGATGCCCCCGTATCCTTGATCGTCTTCAAACGCGCGATCGGCACGACCAACGGGCCGGCATCGCTTTTGCCGAAGTGAGCCCGAACCCGATAAACGGATGCAAGAGTGTCCGGCGTGAGCACCTCTTCCGGCGTGCCGGCGGCGACGATGCGGCCTTGATCGAGCAGCAGCAGGTGATCGCACCATTGCGCTGCCAGTGCCAGATCGTGCAGCGAGGCGAGAACGGTGCGGCCCTGCCTCGCCATACGCCGGAAAACCTCCATGAGAGCGATCTGGTGCTCCGGATCGAGACCAGCTGTCGGCTCGTCGGCGAGGACGACGGGAGTGTCCTGTGCAAGCACACGGGAAATCAGCGCGCGGGCCCGTTCGCCGCCCGACAGCTCGCGCGCCGACCGTTTGCGGAGCGCTTCCAGATCCATTTCCCGTATGGCGCGATCGACGGCCTCTACATCCGCGGCCTGTGGTGGCGCGAAGCCGCTGCGATGCGGCGAACGGCCGAGCATCACCAGGTCCTCGACAGCAATGGGCCACACGACCTCGCTGTCCTGCGCAAGGTACGCGATCCGTTGTGCCCGCAGCTTGTGTGGTATCGCCAGCAGGTCTTCGCCATCGAGCCGGATGGAGCCGGTCGATTGGAGAAGGCCCATGATGGCTTTCAGCAAGGTCGACTTGCCCGAGCCATTCGGGCCGATGAGGCCAACGAAAGTACCGCGCTCAAGCGCGCATGACAGATTGGTCAGCACGCGACGGCTGCCGAGCGAGACCGACAGTCCGGAAACCTGAACGTGAGGAGCGGGAGGCGCCGTCATAGCAGTTCCCTGCGTGTCTTGAAGATGAGCCACAGGAAGAAGGGTGCTCCGACCAGCGCGGTGAGCACGCCGAGCTTCAGATCACGCTCGGGAGCGATCAGCCTGACTGCGATATCGGCGGCGATAACGACTGCTGCACCGCCGAGAGCGCTCGCGGCGAGTAGCCGGCTCGGCCGGGCTCCTACAAAGGGGCGCAAAATGTGCGGCACCACGAGGCCGACGAAGCCGATGCCACCCGCCACAGCGGTCGCAGCACCAACGCTTGCAGCAGTGCCGAGAACGACCAGGGTTTGAACGACACCCAGCCTGTAACCAAGGCTCGCAGCAGTAGCTTCACCGAGCGTCAGTGCATCGAGAGCACGCCCGACCTGCGCAAGCATGATCCAGCCAATCACCATGAACGGCAGCGACAGCCAGACATGCGTCATCGAGCGGTCCTTCAACGAACCCAACATCCAGAAAACAATCTCAAGCGCAGCAAACGGATTTGGCGATAAGTTGAGCGCAAGCGATGTCAAGGCCCCTGCAAAGCTTGTCACCGCAACGCCTGCAAGTATGAGCGTGATGGTCGGACCACTGCTACCGGCGAGCGCGCGGACGAGCACCACGGCAACCATTGCCCCGGCCAGACCCATCAGCGGCAGGGCGAGAGGGAACGCTACGGACATGCCTGTATAGATCGCCAGTACCGCCCCGAGGGAAGCCGTCGCGCTCACTCCCAGGAGCGCTGGCTCCGCAAGTGGGTTACGCAAATACCCCTGCAGCGCGGCGCCAGACAGCCCAAGCGTTGCTCCGATCGCCGCCCCGAGAATTGCGCGTGGCAAACGTATTTCCTGCATGACGACTGCGACGATCTCGCCTTTGCCCAAGACTAGGGCTTCCAGACTCGCGCGAACATTGAGAGCGGCAGGCCCGATCAACAACGAGGCCAGGAACAGCACTGCAACGAGCGCAATCAACACCGCAATGAGCGTGCGATAGCCGAGCGTTGCCGTCATCGTGTGCCATCCGCCCAACGGTGCCCGTGGTCGTCTGCGCCTTCCGTTCTCGACTGTAATCGTTTGCGCGCCTCAGACAGCCGCGCGACCGCATGAAGCGTGAACGGCGTACCGCAAATCGTGTACTTGTCCGCCACGAGGGCCTCGTCGCTCTGCCGCTGCACGAACTTCAGCGCCGGATGCTCGAAGACCTCCTGCGCCAGTGCCGGCGCGTCATAGGTACGGCCCTTTATGACAAGGTCGGGGTTCGACATGACGAGAACCTCAAGCGGCAACGTCATCGTCTGCTTGAGGCCGAGCTCGGCTCCGAGGTTGCGCAAACCGGCTGCCGTAGCAATCTCTCCGGCGAGTGTATCGCCACCGGACGTGTAGGAGTTCGAATAATAGAATGCAGCAAGCGGTCGCTGCGCGGGGTGACCCTCCTCGAACTTCTTCAGGTCGGCGTCGAAATTGGTGATCAGGGTCTCGGCCTTGCTGCGTTCGCCGACGAGATCACCCATGCGTCTCAGGTTCATGGCGATGTCGGCCAGCGAATAGGCTGGCTTGAACTCCTCGACGCGAATGCCGAGCCGCTTCAGCATGGCGACCGTAGCGCGGGCCGTGAAGGTCCCAGCCAAAACGAGATCGGGCCTGCGCACGTAGACGTCTTCTGCCTGCGCGTACGTGATCGGTAGCTTTGCTGCCTCGGCGTGCAGCACCGAGCTTTCCGGGCGGCGTGCAAGATATGAAACCGCAGCGATCCGCTCACGATCAACGAGCAGCATCAACAGCTGGTCGGTGCACAGGTTGAGAGAAACGATCCGCTGCGGCTTGGCGGCCGAGGCGAGGGAAGCCCAGGCCGCGCAAACGAAAACTGTAGCCAGACAGGCCCTAACGCTTGGTCGCACGAAATCCTTGTCCTTCCTGGTCGATGACCTCGGCCTCACGGCCAAGCCACTTGCTTGAAATATCACGCCACATCGCGAGACGCTCCCACTTCGGCTCATCGGCGAGCGTGTCGTCGTCTTCGATAAAGGGATTGGCGAAAAAGATCGATATCATCGGCTCGTCCTTGCCGTTCCACATCTCGAAACCCCAAGAGACGGGCTTGCCATCCCGTCCATAGCTACGAAAGATCTGGGCCTTCGAAGGCCTGCGATGTGCGCGCAGTTCTACTGAAACCGGAAACTTATCGCTGCCCTTGTTTTCGCCGATGCAAAGATGGAAATGACCGCCATGTCCGAAATGGATCGTGAGATAGCCATCCATCAAACCGATCTTCGTCGGAGCCGTCGGGCATTTCCATTCGTAGGCCGCCCCTTCGATGAGTGGGCCGAACCTGAGTCCCTTCCAGTGATGTTCGAAGATGTCCCGCAGGAAGGAATCGAGAAACATTTCGTCCGTCGGCAACGACCAGATTTCGCGGACAATCGACCCGTCGTCATTGGTCTTTCGTTCCGTCGGCTCTGGCGAAATATCAAAACCTTCAACGCCCACGGGACACCTCCTTTTCGTCCTCAGGTTTATCAGTCGTTATTCGTCTCCGAATCTGATCCTAAGACCACCGTAGACAGCCAGATCAGAGGTGCCGTAGCCAATAACCGTCTGGTATTCCTGGTCGAGAAGGTTCTCACCGCGGATGTAGGCGCTTACATTCTTATTGAGATCGTAGGATACCTTTGCATTCAATAGAACGTAGTCATCGAGAGCAATGTCACCATTGTCCAAAGTGTCGTCGACAATGTTCGCGCTGACAAGAAGGGACAACCGGTCGATGGGACGGTACTCACCGGTCAGCGTTAGCGCATGCTTGGGTACGCGGATCAACCTCGTGCCATCCGGCTCTTCTGTATCCGTGTAGGTATAATTTACCCCAAAGAACAGGTTCGGCATGAGTTGGAAGCCAGCGGTCAGTTCAACACCCTGACGCTCCGTTACGCCTGGAGTCTGAACATAACAATCGCATGGCGTTGGGCTGAACACAAAAGTGATGAGGTTTTCTGTATCGAGTCGGAAATACGTCGCCGACAGTTTCACCTTTCCGCCAAGAAAGCCCTGATCGATACCAGCATCCCAGCCATCACTCTCTTCTGGATCGAGGTCCGGAGTACCATATAGAGGCGAGTATAGTTCATAAAGACTTGGCGCCCGGAAAGCCGTTCCATAGCTCGCCCGAAACTTGGTGTCCGTTCGCGGGATAAAATAGGCGCCCGTAATCCGATAGGTATCGAACGTACCGAACGCATCGTGATCGTCGCGACGGCCGCCGACAGTGAAGTTCAGGTTTTCTATGGGTTCGATGAGTGCCTGGGCGAACAGGCCTGTGATTGATACGTCTCGCTCGACTGGATCTCCGCTTGAGGAGGCCGAAAGCCTGTCATGGTCGGCACCGACCATTAGCGAGAATTGTTTCGCGAATTCAGAAATGCCCTGGTACTCGAACTTCTTGCGCTGCCCCTTGTACCAGCCAGTGAAGCTGCCATAAATGTCGCGCTCACTGTCCGACATTTGGTAGGAAAAGGTATTGCGGAACTTGTCATTGAACAGGTTGACATGTGCACCAACCTTGCCGGCCCGGCTATGTGTTATCGTACCGTCCTCGGTGTCCTGGAACGTGTAGGTCGGCGGAGGAAAGCCATCATATTCGATATCCGAGCGCACCTGACGACCAGCAAAGAACAGGGTTACGCCATCAGCCACCTTTACGTCGCCGCTGCCTGAGAATGTCGTGTTCTCGTAGGGATCGTCTTCGGTATTGCCATCGTTCTCGTCAGCTGCCGAAAACCCACCTGTCTTCAATCCGATAACCGAAGCCACCGCGCTCCACTTTTCGGCACCATAACTGACAGTCGCACCGCCACGGCCGGTGTTGTAACTGCCGCCCTCCATGTTCACACTGGCCGCATAGCCGCGCTTGGCACGACGCGTCGTAAGCGAGACCACGCCCGCGACAGCCTCGGTTCCGTAGAGCGTGCTCTGCGAGCCTTTGAGAACCTCGATGCGTTCAAGATCACCCACGAGCAGATGCTCAAGACTTGCCGCGACCTGCGGTGCTGATGGATCGGAAATGTCAACGCCGTCAACCAGGACTTTAATGTAGCGGCCATAGCCACCACGCATCTGAATCGTCGTTGTTGTGCCAGGCGGTCCATTTTGTGTAAACGTTATGCCCGGTAGCCGTGCGAGATAGTCTTTTACCGTCGTTTCACTATAGCGCTCGATGTCTTCGCGATCGACCACTTCAACGGTCGATCCAACCTTGTTGATGTCAAGAGGTGTTCGGCTCGCTGAATCAATAATTATACCTTCGAGGCTAACATCCTGTGCGAGAGCAATGGCACTAGGAAGCACCGAGAATGCACACAGTGTGCTTAGGGTCCGGACCCAATAGCAATAAGTCCACAAGATCGTCAGCCGAGGCGAAAGAGGCAAGTGGGCGGAGCGCAGGACATGCTCAAATCGCTCATGGACCGTGCCTGTTGAAGGGCATTTTCCGGCGTCGGTCTTGCCCCGTTCGGCAGCGTGGGCGATAAGGCCCTCTGGAAATGGCAGCCAGATACCCGATATGTGTGGTCTGTTCGACTGCTTGGCACCAAACCTCGTCTGGTAACGGCATATTTCATCGTACAGGTCGGTTCGTTCGGAAGATTTCGGGAACCTTGAGTTAGAGAATGGACTGGAACGTCAAGAGCTGGCTTGGCCAACGTGAAAAGGTTTCAACGGCGAAGCCTCCAAGTGGGGTCTATGGAAGCTCAGGGCCGGCGGGTGGGCTACGCGCTGCTGCCACCTTTGCTGCACGCCTGACGTTCGAAGACGTTACCCGCAGCTATGGCGATGCGATTGCGTTAAGTGGCGTAGACCTTGATATTGCTCCGGGTGAAGTTGTCTGCCTGCTTGGCCCGTCCGGCTGCGGCAAGACCACGCTTCTGCGCATTGCCTCAGGTATCGAACGTCCAACGGCAGGGCGTGTTCTTTTGAATGAACGCGAGGTTGCCGGGCCGGAACGTTTTGTGCCGCCTGAAGAGCGTGGTGTGGGACTGATGTTCCAGGACTTCGCGCTTTTCCCTCACCTTACGATTCTGCAGAATGTTGCCTTCGGTTTGAAAGCCCTGCCGTCAGATGTTGCGCGCCGCGAGGCTATGAGCGTTTTGTCCCGCGTTGGCCTTGAGAGCTACGCGTCGTCCTATCCGCATATCCTGTCGGGCGGCCAGCAGCAGCGCGTGGCGCTTGCCCGCGCTATTGTCCCGCGTCCATCGGTCATGCTGATGGACGAGCCGTTCTCAGGTCTGGACGTGCAACTTCGCGACAGCATGCAGGAGGAGACCCTGTCACTGTTACGAGAGACGCGCGCTACGTGTATGCTCGTTACACATAACCCAGAAGAGGCGATGCGCATGGGTGATCGTATCGCTGTCATGCGCCGTGGCCGCATCGTGCAGCTGGGGCGTGCAGAGGAGCTTTACCATCATCCTGCCGAGCTGTTTGTCGCTCGCCTGTTCTCTGAGATCAATGAAGTGGAAGTAACGGTCACGAATGGTGGTATTGAAATGCCGTTCGGTCGTGTGGCGGCTGATGGGATCGGGGATGGAGAACAGGCCATGATGTGCATTCGCGAGCGGGGCATCCGTCTACATCCAGCGGGGACGTGCGGTCTCGCCGGGCGGATTTTGCATGTCAAGTTCCTGGGTGACGTTGGGATGGTTGAAATCGGTGTGCATGGTTTTGATGAACCCTTGCGCGCGCGTACCAGGGTCGCGGTGGGCGAAATTTGGAGCAAAGGTGCGGAAGTTGGTGTCGAGATTGATCCTGCCCGCATACTGGTCTTTCCCAAGCGGGTTCGCGAAGACAAGTAGTTTCAAAGGGTTGCCGGGGCAACCTTGAGGTGCGGGCTTGCTTGCCGCACCTGGACCTTTTCTGTAATAGTGCGGCCAGTCAATCCAACGGACGCCGCAACGGCGAGGAGTTGAGCGTATGGGCGCGATGAGTATTTGGCACTGGATCATCCTGTTGTTGATCGTGTTGGTGCTGTTTGGCAAAGGTAAGATCTCCGACGTGATGGGTGATGTTGCCAAGGGGATCAAGAGCTTCAAAAAGGGTATGGCGGACGATGACGATGTCGCCGAAGAAAAGCCGTCCCCCAAGACGATCGATCACAAGCCAACTGTAGAGGCTGCGAAAACGTCGTCGGAGCAAACCAAGACTGGTTGATCCTTGAGCACCCCGGCGTGCGTTGCCGCTCGTGTTTGGGGGCGCGCAGTGCATGTATGCTCGTCTGTGCATGCGCTGGGGCGGGCGTGGTTATGGCCAGTCTGGCCGGCACGCCGTGCCGTCAAAGCAAAGTAAACGTGGCATGTTCGATATCGGTTGGAGTGAGCTGATGGTTCTGGGCATCGTTGCCCTGATCTTCGTCGGCCCAAAGGAACTGCCGGGATTATTGCGCACGATCGGCAAATACGCCGGTGTTCTAAGACGGCAGGCCAATGAATTTCGCGGCCATTTCGACCAGGTGCTCAAAGAAGCCGAACTCGACAAGCTCAAGGATGATCTGACCGGCTTGAAGAGTGAAGTTGAGGGGGTTGCCCGGGACGCCTACAGATCAGCGGAGGCGCAGGCAAACGAGGCCAGCAAATCGCTTGAAGAGGCGACATCATCACCAGTCAATAAATCTTCCAATCCGTCTGTGCCGGATGCCTCAAACGCGGGCAGTTTTTTCGACGAGGACAGTGCCGCGCAAGAGGCTAAACCCGTGATGTCGGCAGGGGATGACGGCAAGCCGGATTCTGGTGCACGCACGACTTCTCCAGGAGATCCCCCAGCCAAACCGGCGGCGAAAGCCGGTGCCACGGAAGCAGAGAAGAGCGGAGCGGCAGAAACGTGACCGACAACCTGCCCACGCATGCCGAAAAGACGTTGAATGAAGATGACGGGCAAAGCGAGATCGATGCGTCGAAAGCGCCGTTGCTGGACCATTTGATCGAACTCCGACAGCGACTCATTTACTCAGTTGCTGCCTTCTTTGTCATGTTTCTGCTGTGCTTCACCGTTTCCAAGCAGATCTACAATATCCTGATGTGGCCCTATGTCCGTGTCGTCGGCGCCGAACATGCAAGGGCTATCTACACGCATCTGCTGGAAAAATTCTTCGTCGACATCAAGGTGGCGATGTTTGGTGCCGCCTTCCTGTCGTTCCCTGTCGTTGCTGTGCAGATCTACAAGTTCGTGGCGCCTGGGCTTTACAAGAATGAGCGTGCGGCGTTCCGGCCTTATCTGGTTGCGACGCCCTTGTTGTTCGCGCTGGGCGCGGCCATTGTTTATTTTATCGCCATGCCGCTGCTCGTGCGCTTCTCTGTTGGGTTTCAGCAGGATGCCACCGCTGGGCAAGCGGTGATCGAACTCTTGCCAAAGGTGAGCGAATACCTGTCGCTCATCATGACGTTGATCTTTGGTTTTGGCATCTGCTTCCAGTTACCCGTTGTTCTGACGTTGCTGGCGCGTGCCGGGGTCGTGACGTCTGAAACCCTGATCAACGCGCGGCGTTATGCCATCGTTGGCATTTTTGCTGCCGCAGCGGTGCTTACACCGCCCGACGCCATTTCCATGATTATCATGGGCACGCCGACCTGGCTCCTCTATGAGGCTTCGATTTTTGTTGTGAAGCGTGTCGAGAAGCAGGCATCAAAGACCAAGGCAGCGTAGGCAACTGCACATATCAATCAATTCTGGCCAATGAACGAAGATCGCTTGTGTCAACGTTGCGTTCGGCGTGCCAAAGGTCGTAGGCCGTTTGCATTTTTAGCCAGGATGCGGGCGAAGAGCCAAAAACCACTCCAAACCGTATCGCCATTGCTGGCGTGACCGGCTGCTTTTCTGAAAGAATGTCGTAAAGCGATTGTCGCGAAATGCCCAGTGCGCGTGCGACTTCCGTCTTTGGTAAAGGGACCGAAGGCAGTACGATGTCACGTAGTAAGGCGCCTGGGTGTGTTGGGCATCGTTCATCGGAGCGCTTCTGATGTGCGGTCATGTCTAGGCTCCAGGTCATACGCGGATACTGTTTCTTCTAAACATACTCAGTGATAGTCCTCAAAGTCGATTTCCATGGCGTCTTCACCTTTCCAGCCAAAAGTGATGCGCCAATTGGCCGATACCGAAACGGCATAGCGGCCACTGTTTCTTCCTCTGAGTTGATGAAACCCGAACCCCGGCAAGTTCATGTCGTCAGGGGTTGCCGAAGCATCAAGCCGGTCGAGTAGCATCGTAATTCTGGCAACTCGGTCTGCTGGTAAACGCGAAATATCATTGCGCTCCCAGAACCGCTTCAGCACGCGGCTTCGGAATGAGAGGATCATTGGTGGGCACCCTCCATTTTTCCATGAGGTCCTCCTTCTGTCCCTGACCCTCGC
>JBKEAX010000611.1:0-4707 GCA_047972825.1 Hyphomicrobiaceae bacterium
CGCCGTAATTCTGTAACGATCTGGTCCCGGCGGGCGAGGATGGCTCGGTTGGGCTGGGGCATCGCAATGTGCGACATCGAACCGACTCCTTGAAAATTGAGTTCATTCCCCAAGTTGCCCCGCAAACATGCGGCCATGGGAACGTGTGCAGTAAAACAATCGCGGGGTACGCGCATTGCACGCATCAATGGCGCAGCGTGGTCGCATGCAAGGTGTCGCCCGCTCACTGGATCGATAGCACGAACCGGTGCTGCAATGCCATTAGATCACACCGACGCGATACATCCATTTGCCTCTTTCGCCTCGGCTGACGATCTTGGCCACTCATTGCTATTGGGGCCGGACCCTAAGCTTGCGACATCAGTCGGCATGATCCGGGCTATGCCCTCCACGATCACGGGCTTGAAACCGGTGGGTGGCCGTCAAACAAGGGGGACATTTTCAATATTTTGGAAAAAATAATGTCCATTATAAACATTTTTCTGACGATCAATTGTCGATAGTTAAAAAGAGAACGCAGCGGCACAACCAGCCCCGGCTCGCAGCCGGGCCACCTTATCTCAAGAGGATAAAATGACCGCGATCAGTGATCTCGACATTTTTGCCCGCGTCGCCAGAACCGCCAACATGTCGGCTGCTGGACGCGAAATGGGCCTCTCCCCGGCGGTTGTTTCCAAACGTATCAGTCTGCTCGAAGACCGGCTGGGCGCGCGCCTGTTCCAGCGCACGACGCGCCACCTCACGCTCACGGAGACAGGCGAGGGCTATTTCAAGCGCGTCGTGGACATCTTGAGCCTAATTGAAGAGGCCGAAGATTTCGTGTCCCGCCGAAATACCCGTCCACGCGGCGTTCTGAAAGTGACGGCGCCGACGGCGTTTTCGCGCCTGCACATCGCGCCCCATCTCCCCCAATTCCTGTCGCGCTATAGCGACATCGAGATCGAGATGGAACTGACGGATAATTATGTCGACATCATTCGCGATGGTTTCGACGTAGCGGTCCGCATTGGAGAATTGCGCGATTCCTCGCTTGTTGCCCGTAAACTGGCAAGCGACACACGGGTTTTGTGCGCCACGCCTGGCTATCTTGCCGATGCGGGCACGCCGAAGTCACTTGCTGACCTGGAACGGCACAATTGCCTTCTGGCAGGGGCGCAGGACGTGTGGCAGCTGGAAGGACCTGACGGGCAAGTGCAAACGCGCGTCAAGGGCAATATCCGATCCAACTCCGCCGAGTTCGTTCGGGAAGCCATGCTCTCAGGGCTTGGCATCGCCTTGCGATCCACATGGGACGTCGAAGCGGAACTGGAGTCCGGCGCCCTTCAAGTTGTGCTCCCACAATATCGGGGTTCTCCGGCGGTAGGCATTTTCGCTGTCTACCCCTGCCGTGAATTCATGCCGAACAAGGTCAACGTATTCATTGAATTCCTGATTGAAGCCTATGCGGCAAACCCGCCTGCAACCAAGAAATTTCAGGATGCAGCCGCTCAAAAGCCGTCGAAAGATAACAAGCCAAAGCCGGCCAAGGCTGGAGCGCGTAAGAATAAGAGCAGAAGCAACCGGGCTGGGACAAAAGGCGATGCTGTCGCTAACGGCTGACAACATAGGCTCCGTTCCCTGGAGCCTATGGGCCCGGACCCAATAGCAATGAAGTCCGGACGCTTAAGCGTTAATCATGATGATCATTACGCGCCAGCCACCGCAACCTACAGCCTGTTCGATCCGAGCCTTGAAAGCTGCTAACAGTCGCGCTGGCATCGACTAAGGTGACATCCGCACGCCTCTGATTGCCAGTTTTCAATGCCAACGGAGCTTTTCTCCATGTTTCGAAATGTACTGCCCTTTATTCTGATTGCTACGACTTTGCCGATTACCAGTGGTGCACTCTCGCCGGCCATTGCCGAGGATCTGGCCAATGGTGCCAAGGTGTTCCGCAAATGCCGTGCCTGCCATGATGCCGGACCGATTGCGCGCAACAAGGTGGGGCCGGTGCTGAACGGGGTGCACGGACGTGCAGCAGGCAGTTTCCCAAATTTCAATTATTCGAAAGCCATGCGGGTCGCAGGCGAGAAAGGGTTGGTGTGGGACGATGTCACGCTCAATGGCTACATTGAGGCGCCAACGACCTACCTGCCCAAAAACAAGATGGCGTTTACCGGCATCAAGGATGAAGCCGAACGCGCCGATCTGATTGCCTATCTGAAGACATTAAAATAGCCTCGATTGTTCGGGCGGGCGAGGCCACACGGCTTTGGCCCGCTTAACCCGGACAGTCCTGGACCTAACTGGTATTCAGTCCGGCCCCGAACGTGATCAGTGGTCCAACCGGCACCTTTACTTCGTTCCCAATTGAGAGAACAAAATTTTACCGACTTGCGTCTGGGGTTTTTTGTTTTGGCTTCAGGTGTATTTTACACGCTGGACCGCAAAACGTTGCAGCCCATTTGACTGAGTTGCAGTGCCGCGCATTCGTTGGGAACCTCGCGATGACCATTCCATCTTCTGAGCGACGACCACTCGCCGGCTTGTTTGTTACTTGCCTGGTCGACGTCATGCGACCGTCGGTTGGATTTGCCGCCGCCAAGCTGATCGAAGCGGTAGGCTGCGACATCTGGATGCCGAAAACCCAGACGTGCTGCGGCCAGCCAGGCTACAACTCCGGCGACCGGGAAAGCGCGCGGCGTCTTGCACGCCAAACCATTAACGCCTTTGCTGGATGCGATTACATCGTCGTGCCCTCGGGCTCATGTGCATCAATGCTCAAAATGCACTACCCGCGGCTGTTCGAGGATGACCAGGACATGCACGCGAAGGCCGCGAAATTCGCCAGCAAGGTTCATGAGCTGGTATCGTTCCTGGTCGATGTTCGCGGCTTGCGTTCGATTGATCCAGCCTGGCATCACGAAACCAAGCTGCCCGGACGCGTCACCTATCACGACAGTTGCTCAGGGTTACGGGAACTCGGTGTCAAAACACAACCGCGACAGTTATTGACTTCGATCAAAGGACTGGAACTGGTGGAGATGGCAGATTGCGAGATCTGCTGCGGTTTTGGCGGAACGTTTTCCGTCAAGTTTCCGGACATTTCCAATGCGATGGTGGAGAAGAAGTCAGAGAATATCGCTGCTGCCAAAGCAGATATGATCGTGGCCGGAGATCTGGGCTGTCTGCTCAATATGGCGGGAAAATTGGCGCGACAGGGACGGAATATCCATGTTCGACACGTTGCAGAGGTTCTCGCTGGGGACCTAGACACGCCGCCAATCGGTGCTGTTACGACGGCGTGAGCGGGAGCTGGAAACAGTAGAGACTTCACAATTGGCTGATCTGCCATGCGCTTGCCTAGGCCCCGGACCCTACGGCCGACGGGCTGTTACGCTTTGGGCATAAAGACAAATTCTGAGCAAGGAGAGACAACAGAATGTCCCATGTTTCGCATGAAATCCCTGATGAGTTTCCTGAATTCAAAGACAAGATACACGACATGAAAATGAATGATGGGCATTTCTCGCGTCTTTATGAAGAATATCATGAACTGAATCGCGAAATTCACCGCATCGAAGCAGCCGGAGTGAACACCTCCGACCAGGAGTTCGAAAACCTCAAGCTCACGCGTATCCGTCTCAAAGACGAGATATACCATATGCTGCAAGGGTGAGTTGCCTGAGCTTTGGCTGGCATGCGCAGATTTGGCTAGTGCGGCGTCGCGCCTTAGTTGATCGATGTTGCGGCACGCTGGGTATCAACTAAGGCGCGATAAACGCCACACTAAGTCAATGATTTTACTAGTGTGGCGTCGCGCCAAAATTGTATGCGGTTGCGGCTATGTATCAATTTTGGCGCGACAGGCCACTAGGGCCCGGCTTCTAGGGTCCGAACCCTAAGCCAATCGGGGCCACGGCGGTAAACCGTTGTGGCCCTTGTTCGTGGATGCCGATTTCGAGCCGGGTACTTTGTGCTAAAATTCTGCGGTAGCTTCTCTGCATAGCCACAGTCGCTGATCTGGACAAAAGCCCGCCATGCAAATCGAGACACCGCACTTCAAGGAAAATGCCCGCAGCGCACTGGGCAATGAGCAGCTTCAGCGTGCGCTCAGCGGCCTGCCGGGCGGGCTTGTGGCCCAGCGCGCGGCGGCACGCGACAAGCTCCCCGAGTTTGAGGCCCTGCGCGATACAGGTCGCGACCTGCGCAACGAAACACTCGAACTGCTCGACGTTTACCTTGAACTCTACGAGCAAAAAGCCACCGAGGCAGGCGCGCACGTACACTGGGCAGAGACGGCAGCGGACGCCCGGCGCATCATCCTGGAACTCTGCCAGGCAGAAGGCGCCCAACGCGTCGCCAAGGGCAAGTCGATGATCTCCGAGGAAATCGGGCTCAATGATGCTCTGGAGGACGCCGGACTGGAGGTGGTCGAGACCGACCTTGGGGAATACATCCTGCAAATCAGGGGCGAAACGCCAAGCCATATCATTGCACCGGCCATTCATCTCACCCAGGAACAAGTCGAAGCGGACTTCCGCCGGACCCATGCCGATCTTCCCCGCGACCGAGATCTGGAAGCGCCCGAAGACCTCGTCGGCGAAGCGCGGCAGGTCTTGCGGAAAAAATTCCTGGCAGCAGATATTGGTATTACTGGCGCCAACTTCCTGATTGCAGAAACCGGTTCTTCGGTGATTGTCACCAATGAAGGTAACGGCGACCTGA
>JBKEAX010000622.1:0-3871 GCA_047972825.1 Hyphomicrobiaceae bacterium
GGAAATTGTTTTAGAAACTTCGAACTGCCGCAATTAAGACTCAAAATCACCTGAACAATATTTTCTTGACGGCCACAATTTAATCTCCCTCGACAAGTGAGTCGCGATTGGGCGACACTGATTGTGCGATTCGCTTCGAGGGCAACGAAGCCGCATCGCATGAGGGCGTTCAGAACAACGGAAATTCGTGGAGAGACTGGGATGGCGTGGACATCGTCCGCCGGCCCACAGGGAACGTGTGTGCTCGCCAAGCAAGCGGCGAACGAAAACGTTCACATGAGCGGCACAACGGCCAGACAAGCTGGCCTTCCCGGCAAGGCGCGGCCATTGGCATTGGCAGCCACCGCCCATTTGTGCGGCTTTGCAATCATCGCCCCGTTCGCCGCTGAAGAGCCAATAATTGTATTACCAGTGCTGATCGGGATGATTGTGTCCTATTTCAGCCTTTCTCGCCCGGACACGACACCGGCATCGCGATTGACTGGCAACGTGCGCACCCAGCAGCCTACGTCACCACAAGCCAACACATTCCATGTCAAAGACGCAGCAAACGTCCGGCATATAGCTCCCAGGAAACTGAAACCGGCAGAAATGCCAGACGACCTACGCGCGGAATTGATGGCGCGGGTCAGTCACGAGTTGCGCACGCCACTTAACGCCGTAATGGGATTTTCAGATTTGATGGGCCACCAGATGTTCGGCCCCCTCGGCCATCCACGTTATGAAGAATATGTCGGCCACATTCGTGAAAGCAGCAAGAAGCTGTTGAAGTCCGCCGAAGATACCCTGGCAATGACATCTCTCATGGCCAAGTCCGCCCAAAACTGCGACCGTGAGGCGATTCCACTTGGCGATCTGGCGCATGAAGCCTGCCGTGCAATCGTTGCTGACTTGCGCCGGTCAGATATTGCAATAGCGATCGATATCGACCGTGATATCGAAGTCAATGCACACCGCCGGGCCTTGCGACAGACGCTCATCAATGTGCTCCATGAAGCCGTCAATCAGGCCGAAGCAGGCGCAACGCTGTCTATCACCGCAACCTCGGACCTCGACAAGGTGGCTTTCCTGATTACTGCTGATCGGGTGACCCAATCACCCACGGAGGCCCAACACTCCTTGCCACTATGTCTCGCGCGTACACTGCTCGAACTTGACGGATGTAGCCTATTTGAAAACCCAGTCCGTAACGCGCCCTGGTCGGTGCTTCTCTCTCTCGACGGAGCGATCCAACCGGATTTCTTCACCAGCACCACCAGGGCCGTGATGCACGCACACTGACCCCCCTGCGCGCGTCGCAAAATCTTGCGACTGAAGTGCGGCTCCATTGACCGATACTGTGATCCGTTCGGGTCATTTGCCGCCACCGTGACGGCGATGCTTCTTGCGTTTGCGCAGCACCTCGTTAACGAAAACCTTCCGCTCTTGCGCCGTCATACGCGTTACCAACTCAGCAAAATCAGCCGTCGATTTGGACCGTACGCTCTGGCGAGCGTTGGTCAACTTGGCCAAGGTCGCCTCGAATGCCGCCTTGTCGAACGGCTCATGCAGCATGGCTTCACGAACCTCACGGCGAAGGTCGCGAATGTTCCGGCGTCCATCACGCACCGCTTCCCGCCAGGATTTGACGAGCGCACCGAGTTCTGCGCCGCGTTGCTGCGGAAGCTCCGCCAAGAAGTCACGCATGCCATCCTTGTGATCGCCATGGCGATGCGCCAGCATGCGGCCGCCAACGACGCCAGCCACCAGCATGTTTCCCATCAATGAGAGCAAAAGAATCCCGACGATCCAACGTGGCGTACTGCCAAGGCTTCTGCCCTTATCACGGCGCCCGTCACCAGAAATGCCGCTGCCAGAACTTTCCGTCTCGCTGGTCATTAGAGCAATTCCTCTACGATCTGGTCAAAACCTTCATCCCCCAGTTCAAACTGCTGAATCTCGGCCCCTTCTCCAGTACCAGCAACAGCAACATTCTGTTCCAATGCCGGCCATATGAACTCGCTATTGGACATCACGGTTGTGCCGGCAATGATGCCGATGGCGAACGAGGCTGCCAGCATGCCCAGCGAGGCGACCGGCCCGCGACGCAAACCGGAAAACCAGCCGGAAGGAAGCGCGGGCAAAGACCTGCTAACACTCTGGCGCTGACGACGATGACGATCACCACCCGCCGCCAGAGCAGTTTTGCCCACGTCTTCAGCAGTGCCGCCTTCACCGACCCAGCGCCCCTCTTTCATGGCCGTCGCTACAATCTGCTGTGAAAGCGAGATAAGGCGTGCCTCATCCATAAGCGGCGCCTTGTCCAGAACGCTATCCAGGGCCCGGGCCTGCGCAACCAATGCCGCGGCTTCCTGGTCCGTACTGGCAAATCCAAGCATCTGTGCGCGTTCATCCGTTGGCCACCGCTCCGGATCGCCTCCATAAACGTCAACCAAATGCTGCAGCCGTTCGATTTCCACTCGCATCTGCTTGGTCATCGCTTCACCACCATTTCAACCAATCTGGTTGCAAATTCCACACGAAGTCATTTCAGCCTCCCTCGCCAGACGACACCAGCGCACGCCAGTCCGGCTCAAGCAGTGACTTCAATTTCCGCCGCCCCCGGGCCAGCAGCGACTCAACGGCTTCATCCGAGATATCCATGCTTGTTGCCACCTCGCGCTGACTGAACCCCTCGAAATGAAACAGCGTCAAGGCGAGGCGCTGGCGCTCGGGTAACTCCTGCAAGGCTTGGTCGACACGCGTTGCAACCTCTTCTTCCTCCATGTCCCTCAGTTGATTTGCCGCCTCAGGCACTTCGGGAACCTCATCAGTAACTGTGATACGACGCTTCGACCTGATGCGGTCAATGGCCAGATTTGAAACAACACGACGCAGCCAAGGCCCCACACCGCCATCGTCGATCTTTAACCCGGCTCCAAGACGCCACAGCTTCAACAAGGCCTCCTGCGTAACATCTTCCGCCTCGCCCTCCTCACCCAGCATGCGCCGCGCGATTCCCGAAACAACACCTATGTGCCGAGAAACGAGCGTTGCAAATGCTGTGCTGTCTCCAATTGCCATGGCGGCGACAAGATCGGCATCGGTCACCGTCTCCACGGCACCATCCGCAGGCGCAATTTTGAGACGTTGGCTCGCTTCCACGAACAGACCCGTCCTTTGCATCATGCAGACCCGTCTGCCGGGCACCGCCTCGCATGCCGTAACTCTCCGCGCGAGTATTCAAACGGGAGAACGAAGATCGGAGTGCATGCCGCCAGGTTTGTGCCGCACCTCCCCCGACCAATGATCCTTGAAACAGCTGCCGGAACCAACCAACCCTCCGGCAGCTGCAACGCTCACTTCATGGCATGGCACACCATGCAACGAAGCTACTTTTCATCGGATTTGGATTCAGATTCCGGTTCGTCATCCACATCCTGCTGCTTTGCATTCTGGCTCTTTGTCCAGCGCTCAGCCATTCCAGGAGGCAGATCGGTCGCCGAGATCTTGCCGTCGCTGTCCAGGTCGTTGTCCGCGAAACGCTGCTTGGAGCGAGCCGTGAACTCATCCTGCGACACCTTGCCATCACCATCCTTGTCAAGGACGTGCAGCTGCTTTTTCTGCATCCAGGTAATGCGTTCAGCATCACGGGCATTTACCTCGTCAGCTGTTATCGCACCATCGCTGTTTATATCAAGCTTGGCAAAGCGCTCTGCACGCATGGCTTCACGTTTGCTGTGCTTGCTGGACTTAGCGTCGTTGCCCTGCACGTCATCCTTCTTGTGCTTTCCATGCATTACATGGTCACCACCACCGTGGCGCCCACGACGCATGCCGCGGTGCCCACGTTTACCATGGTGCGCGGAGGCAAACTCATCCTTCGTCACCT
>JBKEAX010000046.1:0-7370 GCA_047972825.1 Hyphomicrobiaceae bacterium
TCGAAATGGGAACAGCGCGTTGATCCTCCGGCCGGGTTGGTGCACCCAGCTTCAGGACGCCAAGACCATTGTGAATTGTTCTGCCGCCAAACACCTCGCCCTTTAAGGCGTTCCAGGTACCGTCATCGGCAATCACGCGGACAGCAGGCGCAGCGAAACTGGAAATCGCGGCTATAGCGGCAATCGTAAAAAAGTTGAGCGCACGCGCAGACAACAAGCCTGAGTTATTCTTGTTTTTGAACATATCGCATCGTCTCCAGAAACCTTCTGAGGGTCCGGACTCAAAAAAGTTACATAGTCTCACCGGTGAATATTGCCGGAATTTCAGGAAAAAGTCGAGCCTCACCAGCAGCTAAGGCACGAGCGGTGGGACGAATACTGTCCCCATTTTCACAACTTGAAAGCCGGCAAACGATCGATTCTGCCCGGACCTACCGTGTCATTGATCCCGTGAAATTACGACCCGCCCGCTGGCCGCCAGCCCGCGGCAAGTGCCTCCTGTTCCGAGCAAAACCAGCGCTCCCCGCGCTCAGCGTCAATGACCACACGGCTGTAAAACGGGCTCCAGGGCATATGATAAATGCTCCCGCTACGAGTGACGTTTCCTTTAATCGCACAACCCGCAGGGGCCTGTTGTTCCGAATGCACCCAGTGCCGCGTCCTGTAATCCCACGGCGGCTGGTTTTCTGTTGCAAAGACCCCGCGTTTTTCCGACCGTGCTTCGGATTCTTCAGCTGCGTAGATGTCAGAGTATTTTACGAACGCCCAGGCATTGCCATCCTGAACCATCTTGCGGTTGATCTCGATCCCGTCAGCAAAGCAAACTCCGAGAATACGACCATATTTGTCAGTGCCTCGCCGTTCGCACGTAACCGTCTTTCCCTGGACCATATTCCGCAACGCCTTCGTCGCCGCCTTGCCGCACTGCCAGGTGCCGAACAGACGGCGGGTGCACTCCTGCGCCTTTTCTGGCGCATCTATGCCTTCCAGCCGAATACGCTGACCGTTGATGTCGATGGTATCTCCATCGACAACCTCGGCCGCCCCAACGACCGGAAGCGGCGGAACAATGCGCGCCGATACTGCAGTCGCAAAACCAGACGCCATGATCAGACCGCCCGCCAGCGCCAACGCTACTGACCGCAGGTCTTTTGCAATAAAGGTTGCATATGCTGATCCAGACTCTTTCATAAGTTGAATCTGGATGATTCGGTTGGCCGGATCACGGCCTACACGTGGCGAAAGTTGTCAAAACCTTAAAAGCACAAAATATGAGTTGAGTTGTAACAACGCTGGAGCCAGGGCCAGAAAGCCATACGCGCGGTCTTCTGCAATCGCGCAAGCCAGAAACAGAAGCGACATCAGCGCCCGTATCTGGACAACAGCCCCAGGCCCGCAATCACGCCTGCTCAGCGCTCCCCGCCAGAACTCCCATCCGGACCAAACCCCCGTCCAGCGGCGCGCGCTGACATTTCAGTATCGATGTCATCGCCATCTTCGTCGGCATCATCATCCGCAATTGGAATTGCATAGACGCCGTTCATCCAGCGAGCAAGATCAACGTCGGCGCAACGGCGCGAACAGAACGGACGGAAATCCTGGTGGGTTGGTTGACCACATATTGGGCACTTTGCCTTGTTCAACTTTGACACGGGCCGTGAGCCTCTTCCTGTCCGTTCGCAACTCGCGTTGGCCAATCAATCAACATCGCCTATTCCGGCTCGATCTCGGCAGCACGGGCCCATGCATAATGAACCGGAAAACCCTCCGCGACGATCATCTGCGTCACCTCTGTCAGTGGCAACCCGACAACATTGGTATAAGAGCCATTGATGCGTTGGACGAATGCGCCAGCCAACCCTTGTATGGCATAACCGCCTGCCTTGCCCCGCCACTCGCGAGAAGCGATATAAGCTTCGATTTCGGCACGCGACAAATGCTTGAAGCGAACCCGCGTATCCACGATTTTGGTGCGCAGTCGTTCATCAGGCGTAATAAGGCATACACCAGTGAGAACTCTGTGCGCACGACCAGATAGAAGCTGAATCGAAGCGACCGCCTCTTCGATATACTGCGGTTTCATGAGAACGCGCCGACCAACCGCCACAACGGTATCGGCGGCCAGCACATACGCATCCGCGACATCGGGATCATTTGCAATCTGGTCACGAGCGGCCTCAGCTTTAGCTCGGGCCAACCGTGAAACGAGGGCGCGCGGCATCTCACCTTTGCGCGGTGTTTCATCAACCGATGCAGGACGTACAGCATCCGGCACGATCCCCACTTGAGACAGAAGCATCAGGCGACGCGGACTTCCACTTGCCAGAACGAGTGTTCGTGCCTGCGTATCCTCTGCCGGCAAATTGGCATTGTCCCGTGCCCGCTCCTCGCGCAGTGTTTCCCGGCGCGGTCCATCACCCCCGCCAAGAACATTCAGTAGTGCAGTCTTGGACAACGACATGAATGCTCCCTCAACAGTCGAGCGGACAATAGCCTCACCTCCGCTAAACTCCAGCCGCATGCCAGCATGACGGCGATGAAATAAGACGCCAACACTCGGTCATGGCGGCGCATATTGCATTTGCCAGCGACGCGGAGAATGCAAAGCGCCGTGCCGAAAAGCAAGCCCGAACAAAGAGGTTGCCAGCAGGGGGCGGCGATGGGGTATATCAGTAGCGCCGCTTGCCGCATTTGCCCACAACTTATACTGGAGTAAGCGCCATGAGCGTCAACGACGATATTCTGGGGTTCATCGAAGACGCGCCCTTGTTTCAGTCGCTTGATGACGCAGACCGGCGCGCACTCTTGGCGGAAATGCGGCCATCAAACTTTGATTCAGGCCAACTCATCTTCGCGCGCGGTGACACCGGCCGCGATATGTACCTCGTCACCAAGGGCCGGGTACGCCTATCTGTGTTGACTGCGGAGGGGCGCGAACTTTCCTTCGCCCACGCCGAATCCGGTGCTGTGTTTGGCGAAATCGCCATGCTGGATGAGGGGCTGCGATCTGCAGATGCAACCGCCGTCGTAAAAACGGAGGCCTTGAGCCTCAACCGCGCTGCATTCATGCGGCTTACGCAAACCCGCCCACATCTGATTGACGCGGTCGTGAGGTTCCTATGTAAGCGCATCCGTGACGCCGACCAGCAGCTGGAGGCTATCGCCCTGTGCCCGATCGAAGTCCGGCTCGCGCGGTTTTTCCTCACCGCTGCGCGCCAGAAAGACCCCGATGCGATCGAAGGCAGCATCACAATTGACCTGGGCATGTCGCAAAGTGAACTCGCCCTTCTCATCGGAGCCAGCAGACCGAAAGTCAACACCGCGCTTTCCATGCTTGAAGCCGGCGGAGCCATCAACCGCACCGGCAACAAACTGACATGCGACCTGGAAGAGCTGAGCAACGTCGCCGGTCAGGAATAACCTACATGGGTCGCACATCAGGGCGAACATATCAAAACGACATGAGGCGTACATTCAGCCATGAAACACCTCTGGCGCGCAATACGCCGTGCATTCTCCCGGGTGGCACACTTGCCTGGCTCCCGCATACTGGCCAGGGGGCTTGGACGGATGGCCGAGGCCGGAACGGCTGCCTATCCGACAGACATCAAGCGCCGCTTGATGATCCTGAACATGTTCTCTTACTTGATCATCATTACGACGGTCATCTTCGCTGTCCAATACAGCCTAACGGAAGGTGCCGAATACCGGCCTTTGGTACTCATCAATCTCGGCATTGCGCTCGTTGTAGCATTTGTTCCTTTCGTACACCGCTTCAGCGAAATAGCTGGCGGATTATTGATCGTCATCACCGAATATACCGCACTGACCAGCATCGCTCCCTACCTTGGCCGCGACGGGGGCACCGCGCTACTGCTCATTATCGGTGCAGCGGTCCCCTTTTTCATCTTCGGATTGGGTCGCCTAAAGCTCGCCATTGCAGTTGTAGTAGGCGGCCTCGTGCTGCATCTTTTCATTTGGTTTTCCTACCCACCAAGCGCAGCGCTCATTCCACCCAATCCTCGCATCCTCAACGATCTCTACACGCAAGCGGCAATCACGACTTTCAGCTTTATTGCCGTCACCGTCTGGTACGCATTCCGTTTGGTTGAAAATGCCAAAGCCGAGACCGACCAGCTCCTTCGGAATGTCTTGCCCGACAAAATCGTCGAGCGCCTGAAGCAGGAACCCGACACGCTCATAGCAGACAACTTCGAAAACGCCTCGATCCTGTTCTCCGACATTTCAGGCTTCGTGCCACTAGCGCGCAGTCTTGGTGCAGCACAGGTCGTCGACCTGCTGAACACCATCGTGAGAGAGTTCGATGCGCTCGCTGCAAAACACGGGGTCGAAAAGATCAAGACCATCGGCGATGCCTACATGGCCGCAGCAGGCATCCCCGAGCCCGTGGCTGACCACACCGAACGTATCGCGCGCCTTGGCCTCGACATGCTGACTTTCATAAAGCACATGCGCCAGAAGACCGGCCTGGACCTTTCAATTCGTGTCGGCATCGCTTCGGGGCCAGTCATGGCCGGCGTCATCGGCACCCAGAAATTCAGCTACGATGTTTGGGGTGACACCGTGAACCTTGCCAGCCGCCTTGAGAGCAACAGCAGCCCCGGCCGGATGCTTATCTGCCCTGTCTGTCACAGCCGCCTCCAACACGCCTTCGACTTCGAGGACCGGGGAGAGATAGAAATCAAGGGTGTTGGCAAGCAGGCGACCTACTTCGTGGTGAGAGAGAAACCGCGGTCCCAGCCTGCAACAGCGACGGCTTGACCCTCAGCCTTTCCAATGCAGCACGCTCACCAGCGTGAAGAGCCTGCGTGCGGTATCGAAATCAACGTCGATCTTTCCTGCAAGCTTCTCCTGCAGGGTACGGCTGCCTTCGTCATGAAGGCCCCGCCGCCCCATGTCGATGGCCTGGATTTTCGAAGGCGGTGCTGACCTGATCGCTTCGTAATAGCTATCACACACCATGAAGTAATCCTTGATAATGCGCTTGAAAGGCGTCAGGGAAAGCCCATGACTGAGCACGACGTCAGCCTCTTGCGTGCCGACGTCGAATTGCAGCTTGTTATCGACAATCGACAGCCGCAAGCGATAGGGACCATCATCGCGCCCAGTCACCGCAAACGAATTGCCGTCAAGCAAATCGAAAATGGCCACCTCGCGCTCGTGTTCAATGTTGGCATTGTTGCGCGCAATTGATTTGTCGTCGATGTCGATGGCAAAAAGCCGCGCCCGGCTCGGCTGTTCGACGGGGCTCATTCCGGTCATTTCACGCCCCCCACCCCGATGCCCAGACGGATTTCGACGGAGCGGCGGTGCCCCTCCAGCCCTTCAGATCTGGCAAGCGACATCGCCGCTGGCGCCAGGCAATCGAGTGCTTTGCCGTCCAGCTTCAAAATCGAAGTGCGCTTCATGAAATCCAGCACACCCAGGCCGGAAGAGAAGCGCGCACTTCGCGCCGTCGGCAACACGTGGTTGGAACCGGCGACATAGTCACCAATCACCTCTGGCGTATACCTGCCGATGAAAATCGCTCCGGCATTGCGTATCTTTGCCGCCAGTGCCTCGGCATCGGCCGTCGCGATCTCCAGGTGTTCAGCCGCGAAGCGATCCGCCAGGCCAGGGGCTTCGTCCAGGGACCGCAGCACAATGGTTGCCCCGAACACCCGCCAGCTTTCAGCAGCAATCTCGCCGCGCGACAGCGTCTTCAACTGACGCTCAACAGCAGCTTCTACCTCGCTGGAAAAATCGGCATCATCCGTCATCAAAACCGACTGCGCAGCCGTATCGTGTTCCGCCTGCGCCAGAAGATCGGCCGCGATCCATTCCGGATCGTTGTCACGATCGGCTATAATCAGAACCTCAGATGGCCCGGCAATAGAATCGATCCCCACCGTTCCAAACACTTGACGTTTGGCCGCCGCAACATACGCATTCCCGGGTCCTACGATCTTTACGACGGGAGCAATGCTCTGGGTGCCATACGCAAGAGCGGCTACGGCCTGCGCACCGCCAACGCGATAGATCTCGCTCACTCCCGCAATCTCGGCAGCCGCCAGCACCAAAGGATTAAGCTCACCACGCGGGCAAGGAACCACCATGACAATGCGAGGCACGCCGGCAACGTGCGCCGGCACCGCATTCATCAAGACAGAACTGGGATATGAGGCCAGTCCACCTGGCACATAAAGCCCCGCAGATTCCACCGCCGTCCAGCGATGGCCCAGCTCCACGCCCGCATCATCCGTATACCGGTCGTCATCAGGCCGTTGGCGGGCATGATGCTCGGCAATCCGCCCGCGCGCCAGTTCCAACGCTTGCAGCGTCTCATCGCTGCAGCTTTGCCGCGCGGCTTTGATTTCAGCCTCGCTCACCCGCAAGCCCAGCGCGCCAAGGTCCACCGCATCGAACTGCTTGGAAAGCGCCACCAGTGCCTTGTCACCACCTTGGCGAACCTGGTCGATGATCTGCCGCACAGCATGATCGACATCGGCCGACACCTCGCGTTTCTCGGCAAGGAATGCCTTGAAGGCATTTTCGAAGCCGGGGTCTGCAGTGTCCAGGCGCTTGGGCATTTCAATTTCCAGCCGTTTTGGCCGCTCCAATACTCGTTCTTATCATTCTTGAACCCAGGCTTTCGAGCCCGTGTTTCTGGATTGTCGTGTTAAAATTACGAAAGGCCAAAGGACAGTTTGCCCCAGCAATGAGATTTGCGGCCCCGGCCGGTGTTATGCCCCATGCCAGCCGCCTCCACTGTGCTGCCTGTCGTTAACCGCACCATATCTACCTATCCTTCGCCGGCCTGAGAGCCCGGATCTCCCTCGCCGTGGTCGGGAACCCGCTTGGCTCGCCAGGCCGCGCCCAGATCCTTCATTTCCGCCTCGATGCACTCGACATTCAGCTTTATCGCGGCTCCGCCGGCGAAGTCGAGCCGCACGCTGCCGCCCGGATCATCATCACCTTCCGCTTCAAAGCTTATGGAAAGCAGAGAAAGAAACGTGTCCTTTTGGTTGAGCGATATCCCTGTAAGGCGAGCACTAATAACGCGCTCGAACCTGATGCCGGTACGGCGGCGCTCACCTGGCTGCCCATCTGGGCCTTGCATGGCTTCCACCGTACCAGCCCAGTCATACCGGTTGAGCACCGCGGCAAAACGCTTCTCCCGCGGCAGGTAGGCCATATCGCCCACCCGCACTACCGCATCCTGCAGGTGCGCCGAGAGCACTGCAAGATCCTCCGCATCAAGTGCAATTAGCTTAAGAGGGATCATTTGGGCTCGCTGGCTGGGTTCTTCATCTCACATAGTAACCTGAACAATCACAGCATGGTACGTCCCATCCACGAGCTAATTCAGG
>JBKEAX010000099.1:0-7859 GCA_047972825.1 Hyphomicrobiaceae bacterium
GATAATGTCGAAATCACTGAAGAGCAGGACAAGGTGGTTGCGTGGCGCGATCCGCGAAACCGATTGCAGCACCCGGTTCATGGTGATCGGCGCGACCGGCGGCGCATCGGCGTTCAACAGCCCGTTGGCATCGGCCAGAGCGGTGAGGAATGTGGTCAGGGCATGGCGGCTGCGGGCAGGGTGGATCTCCGCCAGCATCTCATCGCCGAAGATGATGCCACCGACCCGGTCACCCTGGTCGAAGATACGGAAGGCTGCCAGCGCTGCGCATTCCGCTGCCGTTACTGACTTCATGTTCAGAACAGAGCCGAAGAACATCGACATGCGCTGATCAACAACAATCAGCGTCGGGCGGTCGCGCTCCTCGGTATAGACGCGGACATGAGGCGTGCCGGTCCGGGCCGTCACCTTCCAATCAATACTGCGGATATCGTCCGAAGGAAGGTAGTCACGCAATTCCTCGAAGTTCAAACCGCGCCCGCGAAGGCGCGAGACATGGCGCCCGTTCAGCACGCTGCCTGAGGGCTGGCGCGGCAGAAAGCTGATCCGCTTTGCTTGCGCCTCAAGCCGGCGCAGATGTGAAAGGTCAACGTTGATGCGGGTGTCGCCACCACGCGAAGGGGGAACAGGCGAGAAGGTTCCGGTGCGGATGCGGGCGGCCTGATCTTTCATGTCCGCATCAGGTCAGGGCGACCTGCCTCACGATTTCGGTGCTGACCTGATCAGGGCTGATGCCTTCGCCCTGCGCTTCGAAACTGAGACCGAGCCGGTGGCGGAACACGTCGGGCAGAACCGCACGCACGTCTTCGGGGTCAACATAGTCGCGGCCCTTCAGCCAGGCATGGGCACGGCCGCAGCGATCCAGCGCCAACGATGCACGCGGTGAGACGCCGATCTCGATCCAGCGTTTCAGATCATCGCCGAACTCGGCCGGGACCCTCGTGGCATTGACCAGGTCGGCCATGTAGCGTTCAAGAGCTGGAGCAACCTGGATAGCGGCAATCTCGTGCCGCGCGGCGAAGACGACATCCTGCGGGATCGGGGCTGGCTTTTCGGCGGGGTCCTGCCCTTTCTGTGCCTGGATGGCGGCGATTTCCTCGCCTCTGACCAGCCGGATTACCTCGACCTCATCCTCGACAGGCGGATAGGTGATGTTCACATGCATTAAGAAGCGGTCCATCTGCGCTTCGGGCAAGGGATACGTGCCCTCCTGCTCGACCGGGTTTTGCGTCGCCATGACCATGAACAACGGCTCCATCCGGTGGGTCTTGCCGGCGACGGTAACCTGACGCTCCTCCATCGCTTCCAGCAGTGCGGCCTGCACCTTGGCGGGCGCGCGGTTGATCTCGTCGGCAAGCACAATATTGGCAAAGATCGGACCGGGGGCGAAGCGAAACTCGGTCTCGTCGCCGGATTTATACAGCACCTCGGTCCCGGTCACGTCGGAGGGCAGCAGGTCGGGCGTGAACTGGATGCGACTGAACCTTGCATCAATGTTTTTCGATAGCGCCTTGATCGCGCGTGTTTTGGCAAGGCCGGGCATGCCTTCGACCAGTAGGTTGCCATTCGCCAGGAGGCCAATAATCAACCTCTCGACTACGTCGCGCTGACCGATGATCGAACGACCCATGCGGCGGCGTAGATCCTCGATCTGTTCGCGTGGGGTGGTAGCAGATTGATTCATGCCCTATCGCTTGCTGGCCCAGATGCGAGCCCAATCTTTTTTCATGTCAACCAACAGCCAGCCGCGCTTCTCCGCCTCGTCCAGTCCGCGTTTCAGAACACCGACATGGCCCTCGCGGTCATAGGCGAATTCACGTTCGCCATCGGTATGATGGACGATCAGCCCGAAATGCGGGCCATTGCCTGAAAAGGCGTATTCCAGCATGGCGAAGTCACCGTCCGAATTGCCGGCGACGAAAATCGGGCGCTTGCCGATATGGCGGTCAATGCCAACCGGCTTGCCCTCCTTGTCGTCGAGGAAGGTGATGCCGCCATGTTTCATCAACACCATCTTGCCATCAACCTTCTCATACTTGGTAGAGCCTTCGGTGCCGACGACCTGTTCGGGAGGTATGCCGTAAGCCTTTTCGGCGAAGCTGCGCAGGAAATGCACCCCGCCGCCAGAGACGATAAAGGTGGTGAAGCCTTCATCGCGCAAATAGCGCAGCAATTCCTGCATCGGTTGATAGGTCATCTCGGCATAATGCATGCCGGTGGTTGGATGGGTCGCACTTGCCACCCATTCGGCGGCGTTCTGCTGGAAAACTTCGACGGAGATTCCGGCATGAGCGACATTCACGACCGAAAGCAGCTCCTCCATTCCGCCGGCCATCATACCCTTCATGTCACCAGTCGCGGCGGCTTTCAGCACATCCGAGGACAGGATCGAGGGATCTTCTGCCGCCTTCTTCTTCAACACGTCCAGCGCATAAAGACCCTGGAAGTACAGTGGCTGTTCGGCCCACAAGGTGCCATCATTGTCGAAGGTCGCGATCCGGTCCTGCTTGGGTACGAACTGGTCCGAAGCCGGGTCGGTGACGTTTTCGACGAAATCGATAATTGCCGACTTCGCCGCACCGTCATTCCAGGAGGGCAGCGGATCAGCAAAAGCCGGTAAGGCGAGCGTCGCGAACGCAAAGGCAGGAAGAATGCATTTTGCTAGAAACATGGCCGCTCCGTTGATGCGAAGGCGCGCACCAGCCGACGGGCCGGGGCGCGTGTTCATCATGCACGAAGGGCTAACGAATTGCAGCCCACCGAATGGCGTATCACTGACCACCGGCCATATTGGTAAGTGCCTTGTTCAGATCTTCCTGGATCTGGTCTATCGAGAAGCTGTCCGGGCGTTGCGAAGGTGGATATTCCTTGAAAGTCTCCAGGAACTTGGCGACCTCCATATTGGCCGGAGCCACGATATAGGAATGGTCGAGCAGCCAGTCCCAATAGGTGTTCGATGTGATGTCGGCGCGCTCATAGGGATCTGAGCGCAGGTCGAACAGTTTGGGGATGCGCAGCTTGGTGAAGGGTTCGGCCCAGACGCCCATGGTGCCCTGCTTGCGCTGCTCCTGGAAAACGATCTTCCAGTTTTCGTAGCGCAGACCGATAACCTCGCCATCGTCATTAAAATAAAAGAACTCGTTGCGGGCGCCCTCCGGCTGTTTGCCGGTCAGGTAGGGCAGTTGGTTATAGCCGTCGAGATAGTTCTTGTATTTCTTGCCGTCGATGGTGGTACCGGCGGCTAGGCGCTTCTTGATGTCGGAATCGCCGACTGCGGCCATGAGAGTCGGGAACCAGTCGAGGCCCGAAAAGATGTCGTTGGCAACTGATCCGGGTTTGATATGGCCGGGCCATTTGATGATCGCGGGAACGCGATAGGCGCCTTCCCAGTTGGTGTTCTTCTCGCTGCGGAACGGCGTCGTGCCGGCATCCGGCCAGGAATTCTGATGCGGCCCGTTATCGGTCGTGTAGACGACGATGGTATTATCAGCCACGCCCATGTCCTTCAGGGATTGCAGCAGCGTGCCGATCATTGCGTCATGCTCAACCATGCCATCGGCATATTCGGTCAGTGCAGTCAGGCCAGGTTCGCTGCGATGAGCATCGCGGACATGGGTGCGAAAATGCATTCGCGTGGTATTCATCCAGGTGAAAAACGGTTTGCCGGCATTGACCTGGCGCTTCATGAAGTCGATGGCTGCGGCCGAGGTCTCATCATCAACCGTCTCCATCCGTTTGCGGGTTAGCGGTCCGGTATCCTCTATCTTGCCATCAGCCGAAGACTTGAGGACGCCGCGCGGGCCGAACTTCTCACGGAAGGATGGGTCCTTGGGATAGTTGATGTTCTCCGGCTCTTCCTCGGCATTGAGGTGGTAGAGGTTTCCGAAGAACTCGTCAAAACCATGCGCGGTCGGTAGAAATTCGTCGCGGTCGCCAAGATGGTTCTTGCCGAACTGACCGGTGGCATAGCCATGATCCTTCAGCGCCGATGCTAGCGTCACGTCGGTATTCTGAAGCCCTGCATGACCTCCGGGGATGCCAACTTTTGATAGTCCCGTGCGCAAGGTTGATTGGCCGGTGATGAAGGTTGAACGGCCTGCAGTACAGCTCTGCTCTGCATAGTAGTCGGTGAAGATCAGGCCATCATTGGCGATGCTATCAATATTGGGCGTGGTGTAGCCCATGAGGCCTTTGGTGTAGGCCGAAATATTCGCCTGACCGATGTCATCACCGAAAATCACGAGGATATTTGGCTTTTGTCCATTTGCTTCGGCTGAGGGGGGGGCATTTTGCGCCATGGCAACGCCGGCAATCGTCATCAACGCGAGCGTGCAGCTGGCTAATCGAAGCATGGCAATGTCTCCAGATTGGTAAAAACTTCTCAGATCGTAGTTTGGCATTATTCAACCGAAAAGCGAAGGGATATGACAAAAAGCAAATGCAGCACTGCGAAAGCAGTATTTTCTCATTCGAATTGATGAACGCTGCTGCTAGGGTCCGGACCCAATAGCAATGAGTCCGCAAGATCGTCAGCCGAGGCGAAAGAGGCAAGTGGGCGGAGCGCAGGACATGCCGGGCATATTCAAAGCGAAGAACGCGCAGCATATCTCGTCTCGGCTGGCGACCCTCCGGGCAGCCCGGGTTTGCCTGCCTGGTGCGTTGCGCTCACTTGGAAATCAACCAGATTTCCGGCACTCGCGCGCCTGCCAGGCAAACAAACCCGGACTGTCTTGGACCTATTGTTATTGAGTCCGGACCCTAGACTCTGCCTCTGGACGATAGCACCATTAAAGTCACCTCGACATTGGCAGTCTTTATCTGCCGGAAAATTGTGTAATTAGGGTACTGGTAAATCTTTTCTTTAGGAGATTTATAAAATAGAGCGCAGTCATTGCGCCGACGCTCGCTTGAGCTCTTCCCGCAGCGCTTCCAGTTTCGTCTGTCCGGGGTTGGCGCGCAGGCCCTCATCCGCCACCTTTACAGCTGCATCGCGACCCTTCATCGCCGCCTCAAGCCGGACCAGCATGACCCAGGCCTCGGCGCGCTGCGGATCCAGCGTCACCGCCTCGCGGAAGGCGCCCGCAGCGGCAGGCAGGTTGCGCATGGTCAAGGCCGTACCGCCCAGAACCAAGTGGGTTTCCGGAAAATCGAGGCGGTTTGACTGCGATTTCTGCCATTCGCTGGTCGTACGAGCGAAACTTGCGGAGATACTCTTGGGCAGCCGCGCGATGGGCGCGCTAAGCAGATCGGGCACGACGCTCATCCGAACGAGTCGAACCAGATCGTCCAGCAGGGGTACCAGGCGTTGCACCCGGAGCTGCGGCGATGCACTGCGCTGCAACCGGATCGCTGCGCTGCGCAAAAGCGGGCTGTCATCGGCCAGGTATTTCGCAGTGTCATCGGCCACCCGCCCGTCGGCGGCGGCACCCATCAGGTAAAGCGCCGTTGCCCGGACCAGATCAGCCTGGCTCTTGTCGCCTGCAATGGACAGAAGACCGGACCGGGCACCCGCCGGATCGGTTGCAGCTTGCGCGAAGGTGGTGCCGAAATGCGGACCGCGCCGGGTTGAATCCGGATACCATCTGGCAATCTGTCCGGCTGCCCAGTCCGACGTCTTGTCCTTGTGGCAATTGGTGCAGGCATTGGGTGCGCCGGTAGCAGCGGCGAGATCGGGGCGAGGGATACGGAAACTGTGATCGGCGCGTGGGTCGACGCCCATATAGGTCCTCTCGACCATGTGGCAGTTCTTGCACTGTGCGCCCTGCGAGCCCTCGGCATGGAAGTGATGCACGGCGGTGTCATATTTGACCTGCGGCAGGCCGGGGAAATCCGGATTGGCGGCGGGGGAGTGGCATTGCGTGCACACGGCATTGCCTGCAACCCGCAGCTTTGCCGTATGTGGATCGTGGCAATTGGCGCAGGCGACGCCCTTGGCATACATCTTCGATTGCAGGAAGGAGCCGTAGACATAGACCTCGTCCCGGATTTGCCCGTCGGGGAAATAGAGGTCCGGGGTCAGTAAGGCCAGTCGGTATGCGTCATGATAGGGTGTGCCGGGCCGGGGGTTGCCATCGCCAAAAGCCTCGCGCCGGGAATGACAGCCGGCGCATTGCTGCATCCAGGCTTCGGTGCCGGCCCCAGTCGGCATGGTGAATCCGAACGTGTCCAGCCCCGCCACCTCGACCGGCTTGCGCGTTTCCACCCATTCCAGATGCTTTGAGCCAGGGCCGTGGCAGGCCTCGCAACCGACGCCGATCTCGGCCTGGGTGGATTGATAGCTGCGTGTCGTCGAATTGTAGTTCTTCTTGAAACCGGTCGCGTGGCACTCAGCGCAGCGCCCGTTCCAGTTCTTGTAGGGGCCGGTCCAGTGCATCCCGTCGCTCGCTGGCAGCGACTGGTCGGGATAAAGGTGATACCAGCGGTTTGCCTTTGTATCCCAGGCGACATCAAGGCTTTGCAGCTTCCCCCGCTCGGTCCCGAACAGATATTGCTGAAGCGGTTTGATGCCAACCACAGACTCCACGTCGCGGGTCGTTGTCGTTCCGTCGGATTCGGTGAACGTCGCGTGATAACCTGCTGCATCGTGTGAGAAGGCAATCGAGATGTCGTCATTGCGGAAACGGGTTCCGTTGAAATCGGCCCGCACTGTCGCGGTTGAAGGCTTGGTCCAGGCGAGCTGGTGGTCAGATCCGTGCCAAGCCTTGGTTTCGGCGGCATGGCAAGCAGCGCATCGCGACGAGCCGACATAGGCGGGCGTGTCTTGGGTATCCGCAGTCGCAACCGCAGCCACAAGGATCAGTGCGAAGGCGACTATGGTTCTGAACATCATGGCTCCAGTCTGGCGGGGGCGGCCGGCTCCGCCTGTCGGCAGGTGTTCCCACCTTTATGCTCTGCCGCATCAACAGCTCCGACGCAAGTTCAGGCGGTTCAGCGTGAAGAACGTGCTCAAAATAAAAGAAAATAGAGCGCGTCCGCGTTCGCGATTCCGTGAAATCTGAACGCTATATGGACAGTTTAAAGACTGTTCAGGTCGGCGGTATGTACCCATCCGAATTGGCGCACGCCTGTGGCCTCGCGATGGCATGGACCGCGTTGAACAAACGCACAATAGACATTCCGAATTATGGAATTATATTGCATTATATGGAATAATGATTGATATACACCTGTATGTGGAATTGAATTCTACAATATGGAACAAAAATGGACACAACGGTTGTCAAGGCATTTATACTGCTCGAAACGCTTGCCGTGAGTGACCGGCCGCTCGGGGTGACGGAGCTTGCGGAGAAACTTGAGCTTGGGAAGAGCAATGTGCATCGTCTGCTGCAGACGCTCATCGCGCTCAAGTACGCGACCAAAGCGGATGACGGCGGCTATATGGCATCGCTGCGCCTTTGGGAGTTCGGCAGCCGCGTAACCTCGAACATCGTCATGCGAGATGTTGCACGTCCATACATGCGAATTTTGTCCGATCTGACAAACGAAACCGTTCACCTATCCCAGTATCAGGATGGCGAAGTCATCTATCTCGATAAGATTGAAAGCAAGGAACCCGTTCGAGCTTACACGGAATTGGGAGGTCGCTCGCCGGCGTATTGCACGGCGACAGGCAAGGTGATAATGGCGCATTTGCCTGATGAGGCGGTAAGTGAAGTGTTCGATGGCGCTTCCAAGATGACCCGCAACACGATCACGGACGTCAAGAAGTTCCTCAAGCAATCCGCTGAAAGTCGTCAACGCCGTTACGCGATGAATAACGGCGAATGGCGCATTGATGTCGTTGGTCTTGCCTCGCCGATTGCCAATAGTCGCGGCGAAGTATACGCGGCGATCGGCATTTCAGCTCCAGCAAGCAG
>JBKEAX010000125.1:0-2224 GCA_047972825.1 Hyphomicrobiaceae bacterium
GAACGATCTCCTGAACCGTCGGGACGAAGAAAGCGGTATTTGCTCCGCCAGATGTCCTCGGCGATCGGTGCCAGCAGGGCGATGTCACGGTGTTGTGCTGGTTTGGTTGCTGGCATCGGGGCAATCCATACTGACCATACTGAGGTGTGGTCGCTTGACTCTGGTTTGGTGCCCCAAAGTCTGTAGCGCCTCCTCACCAACATAAGGCCGCATTGCCCTCAAGTCAACAAATGTTCCCACTTAGTTCTGTATTTGTTTTGCTTTTGACTGACGCTCGATAGCCCGGGGCTGGACATCAAGTGCTCTGGGCTGTTGAGCCTTTGTCTTCTGGGAGAGACAAGCCAGAATTCTCAGCCCGCGCTTCTGCAACAAGTCGTGCAGTTGCGGTTTCGATGCGTTCCTGAAGTACTTGGCGGAATGCGGTCCGGGGTAGGTCGGCAGGTATTGGTTCCTGGAATTCAACGATAATCGTTCCGGGATAGCGGATGAGGCGCCGCCGAGGCCAGAACAGGCCGGAATTCAGGGCAAGCGGAACACAGGGAACCTTCAGCGCTTCGTAAATGGCAAGCACACCTGGCTTGTAGTCCGCAGCAGCATCCGGCGGGCGGCGCGTACCTTCGGGAAAAATGACAACCTCGCGTCCCGCGGCAACGCGATCCTTGGCGTCGGCGATGAGACGCTTCAATGCGGAAGGGCCACGCTCACGCTGAACAAAAATGTGCTCAAACTTGTGGCTGAACCATCCGTAAAACGGGATCCAGCCCAACTCTGCCTTCATCACCATGGCCGGATCGCGAAACAGAGTGATGAGAGCGAACGTGTCCCAGGCAGACTGATGCTTGGAGGCAATCAAGACAGGGCCCTCAGGCAGGTGCTCCCTGCCACGGACTTCCAGCTTTGTGCCAACGATAAGGCGCAACCAGAACAATGAGGCATGCGCATGCGCCTTCAATCCGGCCATTGCCCAACTGCGCGGCCCCAATAGCAGTGGCGAACCGATCACCAGGAACAGCGCCGTGTTGACATAAAAAACGATGGCGAAAAGGATTGATCTTGGCATTGGGCGGAGGCTTCGTCCCGTCTGCGGCGCGCTTAGGAAGCTGCCCGTGGAATTTTGCTACCCTCTGTCAGGGTGCGGACCCTAGAGCATGTTTAGCTGAAGTGTACAGCGGTTCAGCGTGAAAAACATGCTCCAAACAAGGAACTAGATCGTGTTCATTGGTTCTGCGAATCATGAATACGATCTAGGGTGGCGGAGCTTGTTTGCCAAGGATCAAGCGCGCGAGGCGTCGTAGCCAGGCGAGCGGCGACAGGCAGGAATTTCAGGTATTCCGCCAGTAGAACCCGCGCCGTACCCAGATGCAGCCACCAGCCTTCCTTTGCAAAACGACGAGGCACAACCGGATGCTGGACAATTTCAAGATCGGGCATGGCAAGCGCGAACTCCGCCGTGGAGCGTGGCATGTGAAAGTTCGACGTCACCAGAACGACGCTTTTAAAGCCATGTTTCCTGACCCACATTTTCGCCTCGCGGGCATTACCGCGCGTATCCAGCGCCTTGGTATCCACGTCAACACAACAGTCCAGACGCTCAGCCGGTAAGCGCGTAATGCGTGCTAGGTCGGCCTGTGACACACGAGGGTTGACCCCGGTGATGAAAAGGCGCTTGCCGTTGCCGTTCTCCAAAAGGCGCGCGCCCTCAGCAATGCGAAACTCTGCGCCAGTCAGAACGACGATCGCGTCGGCGGTCGGTAGTTCACTGGCCGGTTCCCGGGTGGCAAGGCCTGCAAAAACGAAAAAGCCAAGCACCAACAGCGAAACGGAAATCGCGGCAAACGTCATCAATACCCGGCTAAACCTGCTCATATCAGCGACCATTCAGGTTCATGGCATAACAGGATACGCGGCAAAACCTGCCGGGCCATCCGGGTGCTCCTCATCACGGCAAGCGCGAAAATCTGTTGGCGACAAAAATGCGCCACCAGGCCGGTGGTTGTTGCCGGGGACACGATTTCACTCCACCGAAGTGGCACCCTAACCGATTTGCACCAAATAGTCACAAGAAGCACAATCGCACCATTAGTGGCTTTGAATTGAATTAAGCCAGTATAACAATGCGCTATCCAACTATGTTGCAAAGTCGTGTGAATCAGATCCCTACCGCAGTTACCGCCACCTTCGTGATGTTGGCAAGTCCCCTTTCATTCGCGGGCATTCAAGATGC